>JBFHCW010000250.1:0-3703 GCA_041585035.1 Litorivivens sp. | reverse complement strand
GGGCGAATCACTCACGTAGTCCCGGGTAATCAAGGTACCGCTGTGCTCCGGCTCGAAGGTGTTTTTCACCCGCAGCGGAATATTGTTCTGACGCAGGCCTTTAGCGGCGCGAGGGTGAATGGCTTCCATACCCAGGTTGGCAAGCTGGTCGGCCACGTCGTAATTGGTGCGGCCGATCGGTACCACTTTTTCTTCATCGACCACACGCGGGTCGGCACTGCTCAAATGGTACTCCTTGTGGATTACCGCCTCGCGGGCCTGCGTAATCACCGCAATACGACTGAAGGTCATCTCGCTGTAGCCGCGATCAAAGGTGGCCATCAAACCTTCTTCACAGTGGGCATAGCCGGTGACGATGGCCAACTCCTTGTTCAGGTCGACGCTCTTGAAGGCTTCGCGAATATGCTCATCCAGCGGCAGCGCGGTGTCCGCGCGCCAGCCACTCAAGTCCACCATCCGTGCGGCGATACCATCGCGCTGCAGCAGGTGCGTCATATTCCAGGCGCTGTGGGCCTCACCCAGGCTGGCCAGCATTTCGCGCACCGTCAGCAGCTGGGTTTCCAGCTCAAAGTGTCCGTGCTGACAGAGGCGATCCAGATCATTCAGACAGCGCTCGGCCTCGCCGATGCGCTCCTCGATATAGGCGTTGGCCTGATCCAGCAGCTTGCCGCTGTCAAACAGCGAGTCATTGATGGACAGCATGGCCTCGCGCACCGTTGCCAGTGCTTCGCGCCACTCGCCTTCATTCTCTGAGCCGGCAAATAGCGCGTAAACACCCGCCTTGTTGCCCTTCTTGGCCTCCAGCAGCTTATCGGTCATGCCACCGTAGGCAGATACAACAAAAACCCGGTTGTAGAGTTCATCAGCCTCACGCTGCCCGATAATGACGTTGTCTCTAACGGCGGTGTACTGGCTCATGGATGTACCGCCGATTTTTTCAACGGTATGTAACATAGTGTCCCCCTGCTTAGGTTCGGTATGGCTACTCATACGTGTATTGGCGTTGCCTTACTCCACGGTTTCCGCTTCAAGCGGATAGACGCCGTTTTCGTCGTGAACTTCCTTGCCGTTCAGCGCCGGATTGAAAACGCAGGCAAACACAATGTCTTCGCCTTCGTCGGCGCGCAGCAAATGCTTGTCGTGCTTGTCCAGGATATAAATGGTGCCCGGCTCGATGCGGTGAATCTTGCCATCGTCACAGGTTTCCACTTCACCGCTGCCGGAAATGCAGTACACCGATTCCAGGTGGTTCTGGTAGTGAATAGGCGTTTCGGTGCCGGCAAAAATGCGGGTGATATGGAAAGAAAACCCCATGTTGTCATTCTTGAGCAACATGCGGGTGCTTTCCCAGTTGTCGGACCGCACGTGACGGTCGCTGTTGATGCAATCCTGCAGTGTTCTTACGATCATTGTATTTCCTTAAACTCCAATAAGCGTGACAGTGAGACCAAGAAGCGCCGCGTCGCGGCGCTTCTCAGCATGCCTCGCGACCCGCTTTGGGTACGCGAGGCCCCGTATCAAGACGCCTTTTGGTAACGCTTGGTCATGATGTCCTTCACGCTCTGCTCGATAATGTCGAGGGCCTTGTTCAGCTCGTCCTTGGTGATGGTCAGTGGACACAGGCATTTCACGACCTGGTCATAGGCACCTGAAGTTTCAATCACCAGACCCAGTTCGAAACAGCGGGTAATAACTAGCTTCGCCAGATCGCCATCTTTACAGCTCAAACCCTGCATCATGCCGCGCCCTTTAGGCTGCATGTTGGCCGGGCCCGCCATGTTCGCGATTTCCTGAAAGCGCTTAGACAGCAAGGCCGCTTTGTCCTGTACTTCCTTGGCGAAGTTATCATCGCTCCAGAAATGGCGGATCGCTGTCGCCGCCGTAACAAACGCGTGGTTGTTGCCACGGAAGGTACCGTTGTGCTCACCCGGCTCCCAGATATCCAGCTCGGGGCGCATCATCACCAGCGCAAAGGGCAGACCGAAGCCACTGAGTGATTTGGACAGGGTCACGATGTCAGGCTTGATTCCGGCCGGCTCGAAGCTGAAGAAGGTGCCGGTACGGCCACAACCTGCCTGAATGTCATCGACAATCAGCAGCATGTCGTGCTTTTTACAAAGCTTCTCGATGTCCTGCAGCCACTCAAAGCTGGCGGTGTTCAAGCCACCCTCACCCTGGACGGTTTCCAGCATGACGGCTGCCGGCTGATCCACACCGCTTGAAGGGTCTTCAATCAGCTGGTCGATCATGGCAATGGTATCCACATCGTCGCCGAAGTAGTTCGAGTAGGGCATGTGGGTTACGTCGGGCAAGGACACGCCGCCGCTGCCACCGCGGTGGTGACGGTTACCGGTGGCGGCCAGAGCACCCAGCGAACAACCGTGGAAGCCGTTGGTGAAGGCAATGATTTCACTGCGGCCTTTTACCTTGCGCGCAATCTTCATGGCCGCCTCAACGGCATTGGTACCGGTCGGACCGGTAAACTGCAGCACGTATTCCAGATCGCGCGGCTTGAGAATGCATTCGTTGAAGGCGTTCAACAGCTCTTCTTTGGCGCGGGTATGCATGTCCAGACCGTGGGCGATGCCATCGGCCTGCAAGTAGTCGATCAGGGCTTCTTTCAATACCGGGTTGTTGTGCCCGTAGTTCAGCGTGCCGGCACCCGCCAGAAAGTCGATGTATTCACGGCCTTCGGTATCGTAGAGCTTGGCACCCTGAGCCTTGTCGAACGTTACCGGGAAGGAACGGGCATAGCTCTGCACTTCGGATTCTAATTGGTCAAAAATAGTCATTGTTGTGTCCTCAGTCAGGTTCAAGATGCTTGTTGATTCGTTGATGCGGTGAAGGGCCCCAGTCGGGCCAGGTGTTCGCTGTCGTGCTTGCCGCCAAAATGGGCGTCGCGCTCAAACAGCGGACCACAATCTTCACATTCGGCGCCGCGCTTGCGGGCAAAGCTGCGAAACATGCCCCAGGAAGCACCGTTATCGGGTGTCACGGTAGTTTCCATCCACTGCACGCCGGTGCGATCCACCAGATGGCCCAGCATTTTGCCGCCCAGCCCCTGGCCGCGCATGGAGGCGTCTACCGCAACCTGCCATACAAACAGCGTGTCGGGTTTGCCCGGCGGGATGTAGCCGGAGATAAAGCCCACCAGTTCGCCTTCGTATTCAACCGCCACAGCGGTTTCGGCAAAGTGGGAGCACTGCAACAGATTGCAGTAGAGGGAGTTCGGATCCAGCGGCGGGCAGTTCGCCACCAGCTGGTGAAGTGCTGCCCCGTCGCTTGCACGAGGGACACGGAAGCTCAAAGCCTCCTGCACATTTTCTATAGAGGCCTGAGAATTTTTACTAGTCAAAATATTTAGGACTCACTATATCCACAGCGCACAAATACCGTGCAAAACCATCTAACTTACTGTTTTCGCAGGGGTTGTGGCGAATATTTCGCAAGCCCACCCTTAAATAATCAATTGTGTACGAAGCATTTTAACGGATATTCCCCGGAATTATCAAGAAACAATCCATAGTGCTCTAAGGAAATATTCCCCAAAATATAGGGTCTCCGGTCACAATCGTTTAAACTTCCGCCGCCCAGCTCACAGACAAAAAGACTTATGGATCACATTCAGGACGTTCTGGTCGCCTTGCGCCGCGTTATTCGCGCCACCGACCTGCAGTCAAAACACCTGGTCAAAACAGCGGCC
>JBFHCW010000249.1:0-3743 GCA_041585035.1 Litorivivens sp. | reverse complement strand
CTGCGAATCTTCAGGCTGTCGCCACCGATGCGCAACTGCAGATTGGCAAGTTCCGTCAGCACCTGTGCACGGCTGGTCAGCAGAGTGAAGTCGCGGTCCAGCTCCAGCGGCTCATTGCTGTCTGCTACTTTGCTGTCGGACTCCGGCTTTGCTTTGGTCTCGGCCATAGCGACCGGTTTTTCGGCGGCCGGCTGGTCGTTGCTTGCCTGGGCGCGATTTCGGGCTTCGGCCTCAGCGCGAGCGCGCTGAGCTGCTTCCGCTTGTTGACGTTCGCGATAGGCGGCAATTTCCCGCCTCATCTCGGGGATACGTTTTTCAACCTTCTCCAGCTCTCGACGAACGCGGATCAGTTCGCTTTCAACGCCGTCCTGTTTGGCTTCCAATTGACGCAACTCATTGTTGGCTGAACGAAATTTGCGCTCTGCCAGGTGCATCTTGAATTCGGCGTTTCGCAGCCGGCTTTTGTTGGTTGGGGTGGGGTTGGTTTCGTACTGTTCGCTGGCTTCTTCAAAACCTGCCACAGCTTCGTCGTAGGCGGCTTTTTCGGGCCCGTCCGACGGTTCGGTATTGGCCATCTGCTGGCTCAGCGACAACGATTGCTCGCGCAGGGACTGAATCTCTTCTCGCAGGTCTGCCTGACGTGCCTGCAGGCGGGATAAATCCTGGCTGGAGGGTTGCGCCAACGCACTCTGGCTCACGATGCTGGCTGCCAACAGGCAAACTGTGCCCAAGCGAATAATATCTGAGGGTTTCATGGCTGAAGTGGAGGCTCTAAGCGATTTCTACAAAGGGGTCACTGGCTATACGGTCATTATTGTTTTGCGTGTTTTTTGTACAGTGAGAGCGGCAATATTCCCGCCCCTACAAAACAGCGCCAACTATTACAGAAAATGGTCTCCGGGTCAAAATCCCGCTGCCTCGTTCATCCGATCGTAATCTTTCCCTGTCTACCGGCGGCGAAGCAATTTTTTTCAGTCAGAGCAATAAGTTGTGAATCCGGGTTTGGCTGGTTCGCGATGCGCTTGCGCGGCCGAAACGCACGTTGGCAGACCATTTGCGGCCGGATTGTGGTTGGAGCCTTGACGCTTTCGTTGATGCCGGTAGCCTTCTGCGGGGAAGGGCATGGGCGGACAGCGACTCAATCCCTGGATCGTCTGTTTGGCGTAGTGCGAGCTGGCTTTTTCAAGCGTTTGTTTTCAATGGATTTAGAACGCCGTCTCATAGATCGCATGAATGCCCGCTATTGCCAGGGCAACCCGCCCGGAGTGCGTTGACAGGGTTCACAAAGACCGTTAGCTTCACCTAGCCCAAATTCAAACAATACGGCTCAGCCTGTGCCAAGGCTGACCGCGCTAAATAATACCGATCGAGGAAGGACCGTGTCCGAACAAAACAAGACCGTGAACGAAGCCATTGCTGCCGCGCGTGCCCGGGCGGGGGTGCCCGAAACCATCGACCCTGACAAATTCAAGAATCTCGTCGAGCTGTTTCACTTTTGCATCGAAAGCTACCGCTCACGCGATGCGGTCAGCAGCATCGGTCACACGCTGACCTACGATGAGCTGGAGCGGCATTCGGCTGCGCTAGGCGCCTACTTGCAGCAGAAAACCAACCTCAAGCCCGGTGATCGCGTTGCGATCCAGATGCCCAACATCATTCAGTATCCGGTTGCCCTGTTTGCAGTGCTTCGCGCCGGCTTTGTGGTAGTTAATACCAATCCGCTGTACAGCCCGCGTGAGATTAAACACCAGTTGAATGACTCCGGTGCCAAGGCGCTGATTCTGCTGGCGAATGTCGGCGAAGCTGCGGCGGAAGTTCTGGCAGAAACACCGGTTGAAACCGTCATCATGACCGAGTTGGCCGACCTGCACCCCGGTTTCAAAGGGCGTCTGATCAACTTTGCCGCCCGCCACGTTAAGAAGATGATCCCCGACTACGATATGCCGGGCGCTATTCCCTTCCGCAAGGCCGTTGCCCAGGGGCGCAAGCTGACGCTGAACGAAGCGTCACCGGAATCAAACGACATTGCACTGCTGCAATACACAGGCGGTACTACCGGCGTGTCAAAAGGGGCGATGATCAGCCACCGCAATCTGGTCGCCAACATATTGCAGGCGGCGAGTATTTTCGATACCTACGGCTTTGACGAAGGTCCACAGACCTTTATCGGGCCGCTGCCGCTGTACCACATATACTCCTTTACGCTCGGTTTCATCGTCATGATGCAGGGTAATCACACGGTCTTGATCCCCAATCCGCGGGATATGGATGGTTTTATCAAGGAGATGAAAAAGTGGAAGTTCAGCGGCATGAGCGGTCTGAACACGCTATTTGTCGGGCTTTGCAAGCACCCTGAATTCAAGAACGTTGATTTCTCCCACCTGAAAATGACTCTGTCCGGCGGCATGGCGCTCACGACGGCGGCGGCCAATACCTGGAAAGAGATAACCGGTTGTGAGGTTTATGAAGGTTACGGTCTGACCGAGACCTCGCCGATTGTCTCCACCAATCCCGGCGGCGCCAATGAGCTGGGTACGATCGGCGTGCCGGTGTCTAACACCGAGATCAAAATCGCCGGCGAAGATGGCTCTGAGCAGCCTATCGGTGAGCGCGGTGAGCTGTGTGTGCGCGGCCCGCAGGTCATGTTGGGTTACTGGCAGCGTGACGACGAGACCGCCAAGATGATCGATGAAGATGGCTGGCTGCACACTGGCGATGTGGCGGTTGTGCGTGAGGACGGTTACCTGAAGATTGTCGACCGGATGAAAGACATGATTCTGGTGTCGGGCTTCTATGTCTACCCCAATGAAATTGAAGATGTGGTCTGTGCCCACCCGGAAGTGGCCGAGTGTGCGGCAATCGGTGTGCCAGACGACAAATCCGGTGAAGTGGTCAAGATCTTCGTGGTCGGGAAGAACGGAGCGGTCAACGAGGATTCCCTGCGGGCTCATTTGCGAGAGCAATTGACCGGTTACAAAATGCCCAAGCACATTGAGCAGCGCGAAGAGCTGCCCAAATCTAACGTTGGCAAAATCCTGCGCCGCGAACTGCGTGACGAGGAAATGAGTAAGGCCTGAGCACTTGCTTTATAATCGCCGCTGAATTCTCAGCGGTTTATGAAAAACGCCCTGCGGGGCGTTTTTTGTTTGAGGGCTATGCAGACTACAAAGCAGATTGACGCTATCTGGCTCCCGGATGAACCCCGCTTGCGGCGTTTGCGACGCGATATAGAAAAGCGATCGAGGCAGGGCAAGCCAACGGACCGCCTGCAGGCCAAATTCAACGATATATTGGCTCAGTCACGAGCCAAGGTCGCTGCGCGCCGGCAGACAGTGCCACAGATCACCTATCCCGACCTGCCCGTGGCTCGCGAAGTCGATCGCATCCGTGCGGCCTTGCGGGGCAATCAGGTGATCGTGGTGGCTGGCGAAACCGGTTCCGGTAAAACCACCCAGTTGCCTAAACTCTGTCTCGAGGCCGGGCGCGGCATTCTCGGCCTGATCGGGCACACTCAGCCGCGGCGGCTGGCGGCCCGTACCGTTGCCCAACGCATTGCCAGCGAGCTGCAATCGGAGTTGGGCGCAGCAGTGGGCTATCAGGTCCGCTTTCACGATCAGGTGTCAGACGCCACGTATATCAAGTTGATGACCGACGGCATTCTGCTTGCCGAAATTCAGCACGATCCCTATCTGTATCGCTACGACACGCTGATAATCGATGAGGCCCATGAGCGCAGCCTCAAT
>JBFHCW010000248.1:0-3760 GCA_041585035.1 Litorivivens sp. | reverse complement strand
CTCCAGATCATCCCCGCCCATGCCCAGTTCCTTGATCTTGCGGGTCAGGGTGTTGCGGCCCCAGCCCAGCAGGTTTGACGCATCCCGGCGCCGGCCCTGGGTGTAGTTGAGGGCGGCTTCAATCATGATGCGTTCAAACTGCGGAACAGCGCGATCGAGCAGACGGTCGCGACCGAGCAGTAATTCCTGATCGGCCCAGTGACGCAGGTTGTCCTGCCAGTGAACGCTGGGCACACCGGGTGCGGTTTCGGCATCTTTTGCCGGCTGTTCCAGCATTTCCGGTGGCAGGTCGTTGATATGAATGTCGCGACCGGATGCCATGACGGTCAGCCAGCGGCAGGTGTTTTCAAGCTGACGCACGTTACCCGGCCAGGGCAGTTTGGTGATGTACTCTTCCGCCTCCGGGCGCAGCCGTTTCGGCTCCACATTCAGTTCGGTGGCGGCCTGCTTGAAGAAGTGCTTGGCCAGCATCGGAATATCTTCGCGGCGCTCGGCCAGGCGCGGAATGTGTATGCGGATAACGTTCAGGCGGTGAAACAGATCCTCGCGAAACTTGTGGGCCTGTACCAGTTTTTCCAGATCCTGGTGGGTGGCGGCTATGATGCGCACATCCACTTTGACCGAGGTGTGACCGCCTACCCGGTAAAATTCACCGTCGGCTAACACGCGCAGTAAGCGGGTCTGGGTTTCGGCGGGCATGTCACCGATTTCATCGAGAAACAGGGTGCCGCCATTGGCTTGCTCAAAGCGGCCCCGGCGCTGGGAGCCGGCTCCCGTGAAAGCGCCTTTTTCATGGCCGAACAATTCCGATTCCATCAGGTCCCGGGGAATGGCGGCCATGTTCAGGGCGATAAAGGGTTTGTCGGCGCGGGGGCTGTGGCGATGCAGGGCGTGAGCCACCAGTTCCTTGCCGGTGCCGGATTCGCCGTTGATGAGCACCGTGATGTTGGAGTGAGCGAGGCGACCGATGGCGCGAAAGACTTCCTGCATGGCAGGTGCTTCGCCGATGATCTCCGGCATTTCATAATTGTCGGCGGCCGGTGCAGCATTTTTGCGTTTGTTGGTGTGCTCCAGCGCACGCTGGATGGTTGCCACCACTTCGTCAACATCAAAAGGTTTGGGCAGGTATTCAAAGGCGCCGCCCTGATAGGAGGCTACAGCGCTGTCCAGGTCCGAGTGGGCCGTGGTGATAATGACCGGCAGGCCGTGATAGTTTTCGGTGATTTTGGTGAGCAGCCCCAGCCCGTCGATGCCGGGCATGCGGATGTCGCTGATGATCGCGTCGGGAGTGCCGGTGTCCAGCTGGGTCAGGAGTTCGTCACCGCTCTCGAAAGACTGGGTGGTGATGTTGGCCTGGTTCAGGGCTTTTTCCAGTACCCAGCGAATGGATCGGTCGTCGTCTGCTATCCAGACGGTATGCGGCTTGCTCATGCGGCTAACTCCAGGGGTATGTTGAGCGTAAACACGGTATTGCCGGGTTCGCTCGAGCATTCAATGAGTCCACGGTGGCGGTTGATGATGGACTGGGATATGGACAGGCCCAGACCGGTACCTTCGGCGCGACCGCTTACCATTGGCAGGAAAATGGCTTCGCGCACGCTGTCGGCGATGCCGGGGCCGTTGTCGATCACATCCACGCGGCAGACCAGCTTGTAACGGTGAGAGCCGATAGTGAACTGGCGCATGGTGCGGGTCCGCAACACGATGCGCGGATCTTCAATGCTGACGTTTTGCTGTTGCAGTGCCTGAACGGCGTTGCGCACGATGTTCAGCGTCGCCTGGATCAACTGTTCGCGATCAGCGATCAGTTCGGGAATGCTGGGGTCATAGTCGCGCACGATCTTTACGCTAACGCCGCCTTCCGCTTCAACCAGATGGCGCACCCGTTCCAGCACTTCGTGAATGTTGGTGGGTTCCATCTTCAGGCTTTGGTTGGGGCCGAGCATGTTGTCGACCAGATTGCGCAGGCGGTCTGCCTCTTCAATGATGATGTTGGTGTAGTCGTTAAGACTCTCGTCGGGCAGCTCGCGGGCCAGCAGCTGGGCGGCACCGCGCAGGCCGCCGAGCGGGTTTTTGATTTCGTGGGCCAGGCCGCGAACCAATACCCGGGCGTGCTCCTGGCTGGAAAACAGACCTTCTTCACGGCTGATGCGCAGCAGCCTGTCCAGCGGCTGAAGCTCGATGATCAGGGATTTTCGCCCGGAGGCCTCGTAGACCGGGGTGACCGCAAAATCGACGGTGATTTTCTCACCGGTTTGCAGGGACAGCTGGGCCTCGCGCTTGGTGTAGGCGTTGAAGTTATTGATCGCGTCGAGCAGGTTGATCATCGCATCTTCGGGTTCAAAGAATAGCTTGGTGACCGAGTGGCCTGTCATACGCAGTCGTGACACCGCCAACAGGGATTCTGCCGCCGGATTGAGATAGCTCACCGTCAAATTCGGCTCTACCAGAATGATGGCCGTTTTCAGGTTGTCGAGAATGCGGTGGTGAAGATTATCCGGTGCCATGCGGGTGCTTGAACTCCTTTCTATCCTAGCGCTGCAAGCAATATCCGGGCCATCGGCTTGAGGTGGTGCCCGGCGGGCAGGGCGCGGCAGCGCGGGCCGGCAGCTGCGGGTGACGACGGAGGGTCACTAAAACGAGGCGTTGCGCTCTCCAGTATAGCGCAGGCGCACCGAAATGGTGCGCACCGGGCGGCTTACCTGCTGCCGGGCCACTGGGCGGTGATGCTGGTGACGTCAGATTGCCCCAGAACCTTGCCGTCGCGATCCAATACCCGGGCACTGATCTGGTGCCCGCCGGGGGTGAGGCGCTCTATCCGGGTCTGGTAGCTGGGGCCCGCGCCGAGGCTTTCGCCGTTGTGCAGAAATTCGAGCTGGTGCTTGGGCAGTAGCGGCGGGTTGACGGTGGCGCTGACCTGGGTTCCGCGCAGGCCGTTGGCGATAAAGTCGCCGTCAGCGGGGTGGGTTATTGTCACGGTGTAGCCGGAGTTATAGGGGTCGGCCTTCTTTTTGTCCGGTCTGGGCGTGGGTTTCACGGCAGGTGTGCGATTGGGTTCCTTTACCTCTACCTGCTCGGCGCCCCGGCTCGGTTGATCGCTGAACACGGTCTGGCCCTGCTCATCGGTGGAGCGATAGATAACCGTGCCGTCGCTCTTCTTGTTTGCGTCGGCAAGGGCCGCGCTGGCCGCCATTGTCGCCATCAGAATCAGGGCTGGCAGTCGGGTGCGGGTTTTGGCTGGTGCGGGTTTTGGTGTCATTGGGTCATAGTCATCCGACAGCGGGTAGTCGTCAAGCGGTGATCGCGCAATTTGTGAGAGGCAAAAAAAAGCCCGGCACGAGGCCGGGCTTTCGGTGCGCGTTTGTAATTAAACGCTGTAGTACATGTCGAACTCGACCGGGTGAGTGGTCATGTTCAGGCGCTCGACTTCGCCAGCTTTCAGACCGATGTAGGCATCGATCATGTCGTCGTCGAAAACGCCGCCGGCAGTCAGGAACTCGCGGTCTGCGTCCAGAGCCTGCAGAGCCTGTTCCAGTGAAGAGGCAACGGTTGGGATTTCCGCAGCTTCTTCGGCGGGCAGGTCATACAGATCCTTGTCAGCAGCGTCGCCGGGGTGGATCTTGTTCTGGATGCCGTCCAGGCCAGCCATCAGGAAGGCAGCAAACATCAGGTACGGGTTGGCAGACGGATCGCCAAAGCGCACTTCGATGCGGCGTGCTTTCGGGTTGGCAACGTAAGGGATACGGATAGAAGCTGAGCG
>JBFHCW010000247.1:0-3761 GCA_041585035.1 Litorivivens sp. | reverse complement strand
GTGGTGGTCAAGCGAGGCGCGAAAGCGCCTCCTCTTGCTGGTCGCGAGCCCGGTTTTGCGATCAAGGGTAAGGCGGTTCGATTCGACGTTTACCCCCTGAAAAGCCTCAAACAGCTGGTTTCAGCCTGATCTTTCTCGGCTCTAATTTATGGGCACAGCTGGCGGAGAATTTCGGCGTAAATTTCTGAAAGCTTTTCGATATCGGCGGCTTTCGCACATTCATCTACCTTGTGAATGGTGGCATTGACCGGGCCGAGTTCAACCACCTGGCTTCCGGTCGGTGCAATAAAGCGGCCGTCCGAAGTGCCACCCGCGGTGGACAGCGTTCCTTCCCGCCCGGTGACCGTTTTAATAGCGTTCAGCGTGGCATTGACGAGCTCACCTTCGGCGGTGAGGAAGGGTTGGCCGCTGAGATTCCAGTCCAGTTCCACATCCAAACCATGTTTTGCAAGGATGGCTTCCGTTCGCTCGCGGAGTGCCTGATCGGTGGTTTCGGTGGAAAAGCGAAAGTTGAATACGACTTCGAGGGTGCCGGGAATCACATTGGTGGCACCGGTGCCTGCGGCGACATTGGAGATCTGAAAACTGGTCGCAGGGAAGTGCTCATTACCCTGATCCCACTCGGTTGCTGCGAGTTCGGCCAGTGCTGGTGCGGCCAGGTGCACCGGGTTCTTGGCTAGGTGGGGATAGGCGACATGGCCCTGAATACCGCGCACCAGCATCCGGCAGCCCAGTGAACCGCGCCGCCCATTCTTGATGATATCACCCACCTGTTCAGTGGAAGAGGGCTCGCCCACCAGACAGAAATCGATGTGCTCGCCCTGTTGCTGCAACCACTCGACGACTTTCACGGTGCCGTTTACCGCCGGGCCTTCTTCGTCGCTGGTGATAAGAAAGGCGATGCGACCGGAGTGATCGGGGTTGTCGGCGACAAAGTTTTCGCAGGCGGTAATCATCGCAGCGAGGCTGCCTTTCATGTCGGCGGCGCCGCGGCCGTGAACAAAGCCATCGATGATGGCCGGTTCAAAAGGCGGGTTGTTCCACGCATCGGTGGGGCCGGTGGGTACCACGTCGGTATGGCCGGCAAAGCAGAACAGGGGGCCTGACTCACCACGCACCGCCCAGAAGTTTTTGACTTCGCCAAAATTCAATTCGGTGCAGGTAAAGCCAATGTCAGTCAAACGTTTTGTCATGAGCTGCTGGCAGTCGGCGTCTTCGGGCGTGATCGACGGGCGGCGAATCAGATCAAAGGTGAGTTCGAGCGTAGGTGAGAGAGACATGGGCATACCTTAAAAAATGTTGGCGCCATTTTATCAGACTCTGTGGCGACATATAGCTTTAACCCCGCTGTCGCAAGGTTGTCATTTTCGCTATCTATGCTGACAGCCTTCATTCATCGCAGGAGGGTCGTGTTTATGTCAGCCGCAACGGAATCATCGATCAATCAGCCAACGTCTCACGAGCAGCTGCGCCAGCAGATCAGGGAACAGATTGAGCAGTACCTTGCCGAGGGAGGGGAAATCCGAAGTCTGGCTGCTCCGGTGTTTCAGCCGCAGCGAAGCGTTTCTGTTCGGGGCACGCTGGCGATGGATTGATCGCTGTTCCTATTGGGTAATCACCTTGTCCCTGTGAAGTAAGCGGCGTTTCCGCTGAATTTTACCGGGCAGTTTAAGTCAGGCCTGCTAGGCTGTATTCTGAGCTTTAACGCATACGAATTGGCTGGAGCAGTAAATGCAAGCAGACTG
The DNA here is from genome assembly GCA_041585035.1 of Litorivivens sp. Lineage (GTDB taxonomy): Bacteria > Pseudomonadota > Gammaproteobacteria > Pseudomonadales > Spongiibacteraceae > Litorivivens. The sequence goes on along the minus strand of JBFHCW010000247.1, from coordinate 2,016 downwards.
GCAGTCCATAGTTCAACGGGCCACGGAACTTCGGCACCGCCTGCATCGGCGGCCCGAAATTGCCTGGTCTGAATTTGAAACTGCGAAAACCATTCGCGGCCTGCTCGACGAGTTGGACATTCCCTGGCGCGCCTGCGCCGAAACCGGCACCGTTGCCTGTCTGGCGGCAAAAGCCGCTGGGCGGCACATTGCCCTGCGGGCTGACATCGATGCACTACCGATTCATGAAGTCAGTGGCGTACCCTGGCAATCGGAAAACGACGGCTTCATGCATGCCTGTGGACACGACGGTCACACCGCCACCCTGTTTGCCGCCCTTTGGTGGTTGCGCGCTCACGAGAACGATCTCCCCGGTCCGGTAACCCTGTTGTTTCAACCGGCTGAAGAAGGCGGTCACGGTGCGCGCCGTATGGTTGAAGAAGGTGCCTTGGACGGTGTGGAGGCAATATTCGGTTGGCACAACTGGCCGTCGATTCCCGCCGGCAAAGCCGTGTGTCCTGACGGCGCCGTAATGGCGGCCAACGGTACCTTTAAAGTCACCTTGCGCGGCCGCGGAGGTCACGCCAGTCAACCGGAGCTTTGTCGCGATCCGGTATTGGCAGCGGCTGCGGTGGCACAGGCTTTGCAACAGATTGTTTCGCGGCGGCTTGCGGCGCAAAGCGCAGCGGTGGTCAGTGTGACGTCAATCGATGCGCGTAGTGCGGAAACAGTCATTCCTGATACGGCAAGCCTTGCGGGCAGTATCCGGCTGCAATCTTCCGATATGCGTGAACAGGTAGAAAGCCTGATTCGGGAAATTGCGGTCGCCAGTGCCAGCGCCTACGGTGTGGATGCAGAAGTGGACGTTATGCCCCGCTATGGTGCGACCTGCAATCACGCTGCCGAGGCAGGGCAGATGCGGTCAGCCCTGGCGGCGGTGCTTGGTGATGACTGGCATTGTGAAGAGACAGCGGTACCCATTATGGCGTCGGAGGATTTCAGTTATTACCTGAATGCTGTGCCGGGCGCTTTTGCCTTGATCGGCGCGGGGGATGCAGATTCGGCTGACTATCCCTGTCACAACCCGCATTATGATTTTCGGGATGCTTTGATTCCCGATGTGGCGCGAGTCTTTCTCCAGTTAGCGGGCGCGCCGATGCCCGTAGTCAACACCTGAGTGAAAGTGTTTCTGGCAAAATTCACGCGGTAAAAGCCGAATTTTGCGATCGTTGATTAAACATGTTGGTATACAAGCAACAATTTTATTGAGGAACCTTCAAAGGGTCGCGAGCCCTTCCTGAAGCCACGAAGTTTTACCGTCGAGGAGAATGGAAAATGGAAGTATTTGAACAATGGGAATCCAATATTCGCGGTTACTGCCGCAGCTTCCCCACCGTTTTTGCATCAGCCAAAAACGCACGCCAAGTTGATGAGAACGGCAAATCCTATATCGATTTTTTTGCCGGCGCAGGTGTTCTCAATTTTGGTCACAACAATGAGCGCATGAAGAAAGCCTTGATTGAATTCATTGAGGCTGACGGCGTTGCGCACAGTCTTGATATGTATACCACCGCAAAACGCGATTTCATTGAGAAGTTTGTCGACACTGTGCTCAAACCGCGCCAGATGAATTACAAAATGCAGTTTATGGGGCCAACGGGTACCAATGCGGTAGAGGCTGCGCTGAAGCTTGCCCGCCGTGTAACCGGGCGTCAGAGTGTTGTTGCCTTCAGCCACGGTTTTCACGGCATGACACTTGGCTCGCTGGCATGTACTGCCAATGACTATTTTCGTCAGGCGGCGGGCGTGCCGCTGGACCATGTTATCCGAATGCCCTTTGAAAACGCACCGGGCGGCGGAATGGACAATCTGGCTGAGCACGAGCGGGCGCTGGCTGATCCCTCCAGTGGGGTTACAGCCCCCGCGGCTTATATTCTGGAAGTGATTCAGGCCGAGGGCGGGGTCAATGTCGCGACAGAGGCCTGGCTGAAAGAAGTACAGCGCATTGCTCATGCCCATGGCGCTCTGTTTATCGTC
>JBFHCW010000246.1:0-3764 GCA_041585035.1 Litorivivens sp. | reverse complement strand
GGATGTGGCGACCGACCTCCCGGGCGCGATCAATCGACCCGCCATAGACATAGGCCGCCAGGCCGTATTCGGTATCGTTCGCCATTTCGATGGCGTGAGCCTCATCGCGATAGGGAATCAAGGTCAGCACCGGGCCGAACACTTCCTGGCGGGCGATGGTCGCCTTGTTGTCATCGACCGTAAAGATGGTAGGTTTTACAAAATACCCCTGGTTCAAACCCTCAGGCCGACCGGTGCCACCGACCAGCTTGCGCGAACCTTCCGCTTCCGCACGCTCAATCAGCGACTGCACCCGCTCAAACTGACGGCCATTGGCCAGCGGGCCGGTGGTCGTATTCGCATCCTGGGGGTCGCCAACCTTGATATTGTCCAGCGCGGCAACGGCAAGTTTTTCCACCTCCGCCAGTTTGGACTCGGGCACCAGCATACGCGACGGCGCATTACAGCTCTGCCCGCTGTTGTTCATCAGATGCATGACACCCTTGGTCACCGCCGCTTCCAGTGGCGCATCGTCCAACAGGATATTCGGTGACTTGCCGCCCAGTTCGAGCGAGACCCGCTTGATGGTATCCGCTGCACTCCGCGAGACAGACGCGCCTGCTGCGGTGGAACCGGTCAGGGAGACCACATCCACCTCCGGGTGAGAGGCCATGTGAGGGCCGATTTCCGGTCCACTGCCCCACACCAGATTGAATACACCGGGCGGTACACCGGCCGCCTCCATGATTTCACCAAAGATTTGTCCAGAAAGCGCTGCATATTCCGAAGGTTTTAATACCATGGTGCAACCGGCCAACAGCGCAGGCGCGACCTTGCAGGAAATCTGGTTCAGCGGCCAGTTCCAGGGGGTGATCAGGGCGCAGACGCCGGCCGCCTCGCGGCTGACAAGGGCGCCGCCGCGGCGGGTTTCCCATTCAATTTCATCGGCCAGGGCAATAGCTGTTTGAAAATGCCCCATACCAATCGGCACCTGGGCCGTTTTCGCAATGCGCTCCAGCGGCGCGCCCATTTCCGCGCTGACCGCCTGAGCCAGATCGTCGAAACGCTTTTCGTATTCGACAAGGATGGCTTTTAACAGCTCGACACGACTCTGCAGCGTAGAAGAGGCAAAAGCCGGAAAGGCTTTGCGTGCCGCCTGCACCGCTTTATCGACATCTGCGGTGCCGCCAAAATGCAGCTCACCGATAACCTTTTCGGTGGCAGGATTAACGATAGGGTGAGTTGAGCTGACAGAAACTGAGGGAACCCAGGAACCGTCGATAAAATGCTGTTGAATGGTGTGCATGGTTAAGGCCCTGTTTATTTAATTTCCGCTAGACACTAGCGCCCAGCAAACCGTGACGCAAACAATATCTCGGCATCCTGGCCATCGTAAAACCGATTGCCGTTTAGTGGTCGAACTCATCTAACACCGCCAGCGCTTCATCCAACATTTCAATCCAGTAATCCTCGTATTTCAGGCCCGCCTTGAGCACCACATAACGCAGGGCCGCCGCGCGATCCGCTGACGACTGACTGAAATCTTTTGCTTCAAATTCCCTATAGAGGGCTCGCTTGGCCAAATGCTGCTTGCGCTGAGCCCGCAGCGAATCCGCCAGCCCCGCCGGCCCCACCACGCCTTCTGCCCGCAGCCGCACCATCATCGGGTCGCGCAGCGGCGCTGGGTCGCCGCCTTCGCCCACCCAGCGCTTCAGCTCCTTACGACCTTCGGGTAAGACCCGGTGGATCTTTTTGACACCGCGCGCATTTTCCTCCGGCGTGGATTCGATCAAGCCCTCGGCCTCCATCCGCGACAATTCCCGGTAAATCTGCTGATGGGTAGCATTCCAGAAATAGGCGATAGAACGGTCGAAACGTTTGGCCAGCTCAAGGCCAGAAGCGGGCTTTTCGAGCAACGCGGTCAGCAGGGCGTGACGCAAGGACATAGTTTGAATCCAGAACCGAGAGTTGCCGACAAGTCTGCCGCATTCAATTTTATTTGCAACTAGTTGCAACTTAAGGCAGGATTAATTGCAACCAGTTGCACAAATCTCTAAATCGGTAGATCACATGACACATTACCCCCATCTCACCCGCCCACTCGATCTGGGCTTTACCACGCTACGCAACCCCGTATTGATGGGCTCCATGCACGTGGGGCTTGAAGAGGCCGAACACGGCTTTGAACGGATGGCCGCGTTTTACGCCGAGCGCGCCCGCGGCGAAGTGGGCCTCATGGTCACCGGCGGCATTGCCCCTAATGAGCGCGGTGTGCCCCTGCCCGGCGGCGCCAAACTGACCAGCGAGGCCGAGGCCGACGAGCACCGCATCATCACCTCCGCGGTGCACGCAGCCGACGGCAAAATCGCTATGCAGATCCTGCATTTTGGTCGCTATGCCTATCACAATGAACTGGTTGCACCGAGCGCAGTGCGCGCCCCCATCAATGCCGCCACACCGCACGCCCTGACAGACGCCGAAATCGAGCAGACCATCGATGACTATGTAAACTGCGCAGCCCTTTCCCAGTATGCTGGCTACGACGGCGTCGAAATCATGGGCTCCGAGGGCTATCTGATTAATGAGTTTATCGCTCAGCGCACGAATCACCGCGACGATCGCTGGGGCGGTGACTACACCAACCGGATACGCTTTCCCGTTGAGATCGTCCGCCGCGTCCGTGAACGAGTCGGCCCCAATTTCATTATTATCTACCGCCTGTCCATGATTGATCTGGTAGAAGGTGGTTCCAGCTGGGAAGAGGTTGTCGCTCTGGCCCATGCCATCGAAGCGGCCGGCGCCACCATCCTCAACACCGGCATCGGCTGGCACGAGGCCCGGGTACCCACCATTGCCACCAAAGTACCCCGCGGGGCCTTTGGTTGGGTGACCAAACGCTTGATGGGTGAGGTGAATATTCCATTGGTCACCAGCAACCGCATCAACACGCCGGAGGTGGCCGAGCAACTACTCGCCGAGGGCTACGCCAACATGGTGTCGATGGCGCGCCCCTTTCTGGCCGATTCGCAATTTGTCGTGAAGGCACGTCAGGGCCGGGCTGACGAGATCAACACCTGCATCGGCTGCAACCAGGCCTGCCTCGATCACACTTTCTCCGGCAAGATTACCTCGTGCCTGGTCAACCCTCGCGCCTGCCACGAAACAGAACTCTTGATTGAACCGGCCTCCCAGCAAAAGCGCGTGGCCGTCGTTGGTGCCGGCCCGGCCGGTCTGAGCTGCGCCGTCACCGCCGCGGAGCGCGGCCACAAGGTCACCCTGTTTGACGCCGATGCGGAAATAGGCGGCCAGTTCAATATTGCCAAACGCATTCCCGGTAAAGACGAATTCAATGAAACCCTGCGTTACTTCGGCCGTCAGATCGAAATCCACGGCGTGGACCTGCGCCTCAATACCCGCGTCAGTGCCGAGCAACTACTGCAGGACGATTTCGATGAGGTGGTAATAGCCACCGGCATCGCCCCGCGTACTCCCGAGATACCCGGCGTAGAGCACCCGAAAGTCCTTAGCTACCTGGATGTGTTGCGCAATGGCGCCGAAGTCGGCGAAAGTGTGGCGATTGTCGGCGCCGGTGGTATCGGCTTCGATGTCGCCGAGTTTCTCGCCCACGACACACAGGAAGGCGATTACACCGAGACGTTTTTCCGTGAATGGGGCGTCGATACCGACTACCAAACACCCGGTGGGCTGAAACCCGCCGAGATGGCACCGGCCAAGCGCAGCCTGCATCTCCTGCAGCGCAAAACCAGCAAGGTGGGCGCGCAACT
>JBFHCW010000245.1:0-3771 GCA_041585035.1 Litorivivens sp. | reverse complement strand
TGGCCTGCGCCAGGGCTTATCGCGAGTCGGGTGCCGACGTCGTAATTACCGGCCGTCGTCCGTCGGCCGATGACTACGAGCATGACCTGTCGGGCTTTACCTATATCGAGTTGGATGTGAGTGACCGGGCTGCGTTACTGGCGCTGCCAGAAAAGCTGGAGCGGCTGGATATTCTGGTGAATAACGCTGGAGGCACCCAGGCCGATGAATGGTCCCACGACGGATTTGATCACTCGCTAGAAATCAACCTGTCGAGTGCCTTTCATCTGAGTACTGCCTGTCGACCGCTGCTGGAAGCGAGCGAGTTTGAGGGTGGCGCGAGTATTGTCGGTATCGCCTCCATGACGTCGTATTTCGGCAGCGAATGGACGCCGGCCTACGGTCCGGCAAAGGCGGGTATTGTGCAGATGACCAAAACCTTTGGTCACTGCTGGGGCAAGTTCGGTATTCGCGCCAATGCGGTCGCCGCCGGTTTAACGCGCACCAATCTGGTTGCCCCCGTGATTGATCATATGCCGGACATGATTGAGGAAACCTTCGCCCGGCAAGGCATCAAGCGTGTGGGAGAGCCAGAGGATATTGCGGCAGCGGTACTGTTTTTGACTTCGCCAGCAGCGAGCTGGATTACCGGGCAAACCCTGCCGGTGGATGGCGGGTTTACGGTCGGTATGTGACGTGGAGGCGTTGAGCAAACATCAGCAGAAATCGAAGGCGACACGGGAGCGCCTGATCAAGGCTGCTGAACAGCTGTTTGGTAGTCGCAGCATCGATGCCGTTTCGATCAGTGAAATCACCGCGGCGGCGGGCCAGAAAAACCGCAACGCGCTGCAGTATCATTTTAAAAATCGCACAGGCCTGCTGCAGGCCATTGTCGAAAAGCATTCCGCGCAGGTGGCAGGGCTTCGGCAGCTCTATTTTGAACGGGCAGCGTCTGGTGAGTGGTCGCCAGCTGAAGCGGCTGCGCGCTGTTTTGTTATGCCGATTGTCGATTATGTGAAGGCAAACCCGGAGGCGGTGAACTTCGTCAAAATCATCTCCCAGCTATCGGCGCTTAATCAGATTCAGGGTAAGGGCAATAACGCGCTGGGCATCGAGTTTCCCGCAAGTCCTGAGCTGCGTTCGCTGCTCGAATTGGCGATGGGGCACCTGGGCAGAAAAGAGCGGCAACAGCGTATCTACCTGTCAGTCAGCATGACTTTTCATGGTATAGCCGACATTTACCGACAGCAGGAACACCGTGGTGGGCGACTGGATCGCAGCATGTTTGAGCAGCTGGTGTGCGTGCTCGCGTCGTTTCTCGCCGCCAAGTCGAGAGTTTAAAATTCAAGGGCGTTGCCCGACATACCCCGGGGTATGCCGGGTGTAAAGTTCGCCGATCAGGCGGCTTTATCCTGCACGCTGACGGGAAGCGAGGGTGCTTCGCCGCGCTTGCCTTCGCCGGCGTACACAGTCATATGGGGGAAGGGGATTTCGATATCCAGTTCGTCGAAACGTTGTTTCAGGCGACGGTTGAATTCACGCAGAACCATCCACTGGTCGCCCGGCTGAGTTTTCATGCGACAGCGAATGATGACGGCGGAATCGGCAAAGGTTGTCACCCCGTGAATTTCCATGTCGTCCGTGATGGACGCTGAAAACGCTTTGTCCTGCCGCAGTTGCGCACCGATTTCCGCAATCACCTTAAAGACCTGGTCGATGTCTTCCCGGTAGGCGACGCCGACGTTGGCCAGTGCAAAGGCGTGATCTTTGGTCATATTGGAAACGGTTGTGATATTGCCGTTGGGAATGATGTGGAGGGTGCCGTCCAGAGCTCGCATTCTCACCGTGCGCAGGCCAAGCGAAACCACCTCGCCCGACTTGCCGCCGGCTTCTACAATATCACCAACCCGTATCTGGTCTTCGGCCAGCAGGAAGAAACCGGTAATGACATCGCGCACCAGGTTCTGGGCACCAAAACCGATGGCGAGGCCGCCGAGACCGGCAACGGCAAGGATCGGCGCAATATCGACTCCGATTTCTTTCAGCACCATCATGCCGGCGGCAAGAAACAGCGCGGCCCAGATCAGGGTGCCAAGAATGCCGGTGAGGGTGTCCGCGCGCTTGATGCGCTCCGCATCGCCGTGCTTGCCTGCGATACTGCGATGCACCTGATTGAGCATGCGCCGGCTTATGGTCAGCGCAACCCAAGCGCCAATCACGACAAGAAGAATTTGCAGGCCTGAGGTTGCCAGCCAGGTCATGGCATTCTCGACCAGTGTGCTAAGCACCTCGCGACCGCGGGCGGTGAAATTAACCAGCCCTTCCATAGTTTCCTCCCTTTCTAAACGTACTTGGGCCATCACCCTACAGACTTAGCCGAGCGTTCGCAGTTAAAGATTCACATTCTGCGGGTGATGGCTGACAATGCGAGTAGCGCCTATTTCTGGGTGATGCGAAGCAGTAAACCGAAAACGATGCGACCGTTATATTTGTTACAAAGGCTCCTGCCGATAGTGCTGTTAGCCTATGCGTCCTCCGTCAGTGCGGGGCTTGAGCGCTGGCAGACGGTTGAGCTTGGCGGAGAGAAAATAGGCTATCGCCAATTGTCACGCGAGGTGGTTGATGATCGCGTGCTGACAAGGGAAGCGCTGGTTATCACGTTGCAGCAGCCAGGCGAAGCGCCGCGCACATCGACGATTACTTTGGTATTTGAAGAAACCCGCGATGGGCAACCTGTTTCGCTGAGTAAAAAAGTGAGCTCGCAAGCAGCTAACCACAAGATAGTTGCGCGTGTAGAGGGCCGGGAGCTTCGTGTTGAGCGCAGCGATGGTCGGCAAGTCGATGTTCGCAAACACGCATTGCCCGACAATTTTTTAATGCCTTATGGCATCCAGCTTGCGCTGCGAAACGCCGCAGGGGATGCGCGTAGGCTTGAGTTCAATGCCTTCAATTTCTCGACGCTGACCTTTGAAAGCGCTCGCCTGAATGGCGAGAGGCAATCCGGCGATCTTCCCTGGGCTTTCTCCTACCAACAGGGCAGTGCCGCGCAACCCAGTCACTGGTTTACCAATGAAAAGTTTGAGGTGCTGCGTGAAGAGAGTATGACCGGTGGCGAACTGTTGGTGCTTTACGATTGCGATAAAGCCTGTGCGCTGGCGCCATTCTCGCCGACCACCCATGTCTATCGTCAGCTGATTCGTGCGCCGGTGCGTATGCCGGAGGCGGCGCTTCGCGGCAGGGTGCGCTACCAATTGTCGGGTGACAGCACGCTGGTGCCACCAGAGACCGCAGAGCAAGCTGTTGTTGCGCACGATGGTGGCTGGCAGGTCGATGTCTGCTCCGATTGTGGTGCTGAAACCGCCCCCGATGCAGCCGCACTCGAGGCCGCACGTCAGTCCACTTACTGGATTGCGGCAAATGATCCGGACATACAGCGTCTCGCGGCAGAACTGGGGGGGGCGGACGACCTGCTTGACGCAATGGCGCGCTTTACGCGCTTTGTCAGCCTGCATATGAACGCCCAGCCGGATTACGCCGGTTTTGCCACGGCAAGCGAAGCGCTAGCTTCCGGTCAGGGAGATTGCACTGAGCACGCCCTGTTGCTGGCGGCTCTCGCCCGGGCGGCCGGCTTGCCGGCACGCATCGCCATTGGTCTGGCCTACAACACCGAGCGCTTTCTGGGACGCAAGTATGTGTTTGTACCCCACGCCTGGGTGCAGGTCTGGGATGGTTCTGCCTGGCGCAGTTTCGACAGTGGTCTGGGGGAGTTTCACGCAGGCTATATCACGCTGG
>JBFHCW010000244.1:0-3782 GCA_041585035.1 Litorivivens sp. | reverse complement strand
CAGGGCGGCCATCGAAATGCCAAGGCTGTCGAGAACGAAGCGGCCGATCAGGGCAAACATCACCAGTATGACCAATGCAATGAAAGAGGCCTTAAAGGCAATGCGGCGACGCTCCTTTCGCGGCAGGGCAACGGTAAAAGCGGCAAACATGGTGGCCACATCAATGGGGCCAACCGTTGCAAAAAAGGTGGTCAGGGCGACCGCAGCGTATTCGATCATGGCGGCAACATTACTGGCAAAGCCTCAGGCCGTCCAGCATCGCACGGCGAATGTTTACGTTAGATCGCATCTGTGGAAGCCGGCTGGCTCGACTGATCGCAAAGCGTGAGCTTGGTCACAAGCAGATGGTCTGCGCGCTGATTTCCAAGGTCAGCTGGGTTAATGTTTTTAACGGTAACGGCGCAAGGGCGCCGAGAATCATAATGACAAAAACATAACAGCTTAGCGGAGCGCCGCTTTCGCCGGTGTTCTGCCTCAGGAAATTACTACGTGAAACTCAAGCTCTTTCCTGCAGGCCGCGGTGTGCGGTGTGCCGTTCTGGCTGCGTCCATGACAATTCTGTCTGCGTGCGACAGCGATTCCAATGGCTCTACTGCCCCGCTTCCAACGGTCGCCGAGGTGGAGCCGACGCCAGAATTGTACGAGGCCTTTCGTCTGGCCAGACAGGCTACCTTTGGGCCGACCACAGAGTTGGTAGCCACTATCCGTGAGCGCGGACTCCGCACCTGGATCGATGATCAACTGGCCGCACCGTCGGCTTACGATGATCCCGAAGACGACAGGCTCAGTCATTTGCAGCGGATGATCGTGATGGCCGAGGCGCTGGAGCCGGACGCGGACTGGTATCCTTCAACCTTGGCAGGCCGCGCCGGTGAGCCGGTATTTAGCGGCGCTGCCTCGCGGTCCAGTCTGCACTACCAGAACAGTGTCTGGTTCGAAAATGCTCTCCACGCCCCGGACCAATTGCGCCAGAGAGTAGCCTATGCGCTCAGTCAGATTCTGGTGGTGTCCTTTTCCGAATCTCCGCTGGATAGTCGCGCAGAGGCATTGGCACATTACTACGATATTCTCGCGCGACATGCCTTCGGCAATTTTCGGGATTTGATTGGCGACGTTGCCCGGAGTCCGGCGATGGGAGTTTTTCTCTCCCATCAGGGAAACCGCAAGACTAGCGGCAATACCACACCGGATGAAAACTTTGCCCGCGAGCTGATGCAGCTGTTTACCATTGGCCTGTACGAATTAAATCTCGACGGAACGCCGAAGCGAGACGCTAACGGACAGCTGATTCCCTCCTATACGCAAGACGATATTGAAGAATTGTCGAAAGTCATGACTGGCTGGGATTTGCGTTTTAACTCACGCTACGGCTTGGTCAGGGCGGACGAGGGCAGTCTGATCCACCCGATGGAATTCACCGCGGATGAGCATGAAACCAGTGAAAAGCAGCTGCTGGGCCGGACCATTGGTGATGCCGGAAGCGGTGATGATCTCGATGCAGCGCTGGATGTGCTGTTTCATCACGAGAATGTCGCGCCCTTTATTTCGCGGCAACTGATTCAGCGATTGGTGTCCTCCAATCCGACCCCCGGTTATGTGGAGCGGGTGGCGGCGGTCTTTGAAAATAACGGTTTTGGTGAGCGGGGCGACCTGAAAGCGACGGTGCGGGCGATTCTGCTCGATCCGGAAGCGCGCGATGAGCGTCTCGCCCGCGAGCCTTCACAGGGCAAAGTAGTAGAGCCCCTGCTGGCCTATACCGGCCTGCTGCGTGCCTTTTCAGTACAACCCTTAAATGGCTGGTTTAACAACCGGGCGGAGGGAGAAGCGCCTGCGGTAGAGGGTATGTACTACTTCCGCTCGGATTTTGGCTGGGATCTGGGGCAGGCGGCGCTGCGCTCGCCTTCAGTATTTAACTTCTATAGCCCGGACTTTGTGCCGCAGGACGGGTTTTACCATCAGGAGCGCGAGGGGCAGGCGCTGGTGCTACCGGAGTTGCAGTTGCGTACGCCCGCCAATATCGCAGGAATGCAAAAGCTGCTGCGGATCGATGGCAACACGCTCCCGGAAGTGAACGAGCTAATCAGACGCTACGATAGTGTTGAGCAGTTCGTGGCGGATACCGATAACTGGGTGAACCGGGATCAGATTGCCTTGGTCGATTACAGCCCCTTGCTGCAGACCTTCGATCTCGCCCTCGACGGCGCTCGCGATGGCGTTTACGAGGGGCTCGACAGCGCGGAGCAAGATGCCAGCCGCCGAACTGCCCGACAACGCGCGATCAGCGCTGCGCTGGCAACGCTGGAACTTCTGCTGTTGGGCAATCAGGTGATTGAAGAAACGCAGCGCGAAGCGCTGGTCGAGTATTTCGATTCTGCCCCGGTTTTCACTTGGGGTGATGACAGTGAACGGGTACACAGGATGGTGGGCTATATGGTGCAGTACATTGCCTTGTCCGCTGATTATCTGGCGAGGAATTGAGCATGCCGAAGATGAATCGTCGTGATTTTATGCAGACTTTACTGGGGGGCGGCGCGCTGGCTGCCACTGGCGGAGTGGGAACGCTGTATTCGGGGTTGGCGCGCGCTGCAGCACCCGCCTTTGAAGACTACAAGGCCTTGGTCGTTGTTTACCTTTTTGGTGGCAACGATGCGTTTAATATGACCGTGCCACGCGGGTCCGGCAACAGCAGTTATTCGACCTACGCGACCAGTCGGGGGGAGGTGGCCATCTCTGATGTACCTCGTACGCCCGGTCGCGATCTCAGTGCGGGCAACCCTTACGATGCACCGGGTCTGGATACTGACTCGGCCAAGTATCTCAATGGCTTATACCAGTTTGACGACGTCGGTTTTAACGCCTTGATGCCAGAGCTGGCTCAGCTCTACGCCGACAAGCGTGCGGCGGTGGTGGCCAATGTCGGTAGTCTGATTCAACCGGTCGCCAAGGACGAGTTGCATACCGCTCCGTTGCCACCATTTCTGTTTGCCCATAACCACCAGACCCGCGCTATGGAAACGGGGTGGGCGGATAATCTTAACGCCAATGGCTGGGCTGGGCGCATTGCGGATTTGTGGGAGGCGCATCAGCTATCGGGAGTGAATGGTGGCTCGCCCCTCGGGCTGAATGTCTCTTTCAGTGGCAACAATCGATTGCAGAGCGGCCGTTTCACGAGCGCGGCTGCGATGTCTTCATCGGGACAGCTGTTTTCCGGTAATGGTTTTGATGTCGATGTGTTCCGGAAGCTGAATCAAGAGGTCGCATCCGATCACCCGCTGCGCCGGGTGTTGCACGCGGTCAATCGAAAATCGGCAGACCTGTCGGATGTGATGTCTGCGGTCTTTGGTTCAGGCGTCGACCCCTTCCCGCATCCGGAATTGGCTAATTCCTACGGTCAACCGCTGTTCAGTAATCCGGATCAGCGGATGGCTCAGTACGATGAGCCTGATTACCTCAACCTGCAGGGGCGTATATCGGGGCAGGCCCTGAGGGGCCTGGAGGCCGTGGCGAAAATGATCAGCTACTCCCGCAGGGATCTGGGCCTAGACCGACAAATTTATTATGTCGGTATCGGCGGTTTCGACAACCACGCCGATCTTACGGGCAAACATCCCCTGCTGCTCCGGGAGCTGAGCTTGGCGTTAAGCGACTTTACTACCGCCATGGATCATCTCGATTTGGGCGATCAAGTGATGGTGGCCACCCTCAGCGACTTCGGTCGCACTCTGGGCAATAACGGCGATGGCACCGATCACGCCTGGGCGGGCAACAATATCCTGCTGGGT
>JBFHCW010000243.1:0-3795 GCA_041585035.1 Litorivivens sp. | reverse complement strand
GTCGCAAAACAAATTCCGGGGTGATATTGCCTTCGCCGACGCGACCGCGAATACCGTCCGTTCCGAAATATTTTCTACTCATACAGTGTCTCTCTTATTGTTGCGTGGGCGACTTTCACGGCATCCATTGTGGCTGCAACATCATGGGCTCGAATTATACGCGCCCCCCGATAGACCGCGAGGGTTGCCGCAGCAACGCTGGCTATCAGGCGTTCAGCAACCGGCCGACCGGTAATCTGCCCCAGCAGTGATTTGCGGGACAGCCCTGCCAGTATCGGCAGCCCCAATTGTTGAAATTCGTCCAGGCAATTCAACAGGGTTAAATTGTGTTCGGGCGATTTACCAAAACCAAAGCCCGGGTCTACGATGATCCGACTGCGTGAAATACCTGCAGTTTCGCAGGCTTCGACGCGCAAGTGCAAAAATGCCAAAACCTCCTCAACTACACTGCGATATTGGGGAGCCTTTTGCATGGTAGAGGGCTGGCCCTGCATATGCATCAAACAGACAGGTGTCCCCAGCCCGGCCACAGCCGACAACGCGCCGGGCTCCTGCAGGGCACGCACGTCATTGAGCAGACCAGCCCCAGCGCCGACCGATTCGATCATCACCCTGGGTTTTGATGAGTCTACCGACACCACAACATCAAACTCACGTGCCAGAGCTTCAACCACGGGCACTACCCGCGCCAGTTCTTCAGCCTCGCTGACCGCTGCAGCACCGGGCCGCGTCGACTCACCACCGACATCAATAAAACTGGCACCCTCCGCCACCATGGTCTCAGCACGGCGCAAAGCATCGTCAAGGCTGGCGTTATATTGACCACCATCAGAGAAGGAATCGGGAGTGACGTTCAGGACCCCCATGACATGGGGCACGGACAGGTCGATCAGGCGACCCGCGCAGTTTAGCGTCTGCGCGGGGGCCTGTGTTTGATCAGACATAAAATGACTTTTGTGAAAGGCTTAGTGATTACTCGCCGGGCCACCGATGGGGCCTTCTTTGGGATCGACAGGCGGCTCATCTGCCTTGACGCTATCACCACCCTTAGGCGGATTGCTATCACCCCAATCCGAGGGCTCCCGTGGCGGACGCCCCGCCATGATGTCGTCGATCTGGTGCGCGTCGATGGTCTCGTACTTCATCAAGGCTTCAGCCATCACGTCCAGCTTGTCACGGTGTTCCTGCAGAATGCTTTCCGCACGGGCGTAACACTCACTGATGATGCTGCGCACTTCCTCATCAATTTCGCGCGCCGTTTCTTCGGAAACGCTCTTGTGATGCTGAGTGGCCGAGCGACCGAGGAAAACCTCTTCCTCGCCTTCATCGTAAAGCTGCGGCCCCATCTTTTCAGACAGACCCCACTTGGTCACCATACTGCGGGCCAGCTCGGTGGCTCGCTTGATATCGTTGGATGCGCCGGTCGTAATACCGTCACGGCCCAGGGTCAGCTCTTCGGCAATCCGCCCGCCGAACAGGGAACAGATCTGACTGATGATATGGCGACGGCTGTGGCTGTAGCGATCTTCTTCCGGCAGAAACATGGTCACACCGAGGGCTCGACCGCGCGGAATGATACTGACTTTGTAGACCGGATCGTGCTCGGGCACGATACGCCCGACAATGGCATGGCCCGCTTCGTGGTAAGCCGTGTTGAGCTTTTCCTTGTCTGACATAACCATGGATTTGCGCTCGGCGCCCATCATGATCTTGTCTTTGGCCAGATCAAATTGATCCATCCCCACAACCCGCGAGTTAGCGCGGGCTGCAAACAGCGCCGCCTCGTTGACCAGGTTAGCCAGATCGGCACCGGAGAAGCCGGGCGTGCCGCGCGCAATCAGTGAAGGATTGACGTCATCGGCCAATGGCACCTTGCGCATATGCACTTTCAGTATCTGCTCACGACCACGGATATCGGGCAGACCAACAACAACCTGACGGTCAAAGCGGCCGGGGCGCAGCAAGGCCGGGTCCAGAACGTCGGGACGGTTGGTTGCCGCAATAACGATAACGCCTTCATTGCCCTCAAAACCGTCCATTTCAACCAGCAGCTGGTTCAGGGTCTGCTCACGCTCGTCATGACCACCGCCGAGACCGGCGCCGCGATGGCGACCCACTGCGTCAATTTCGTCAATAAAGATAATACAGGGCGACTGTTTCTTGGCCTGCTCGAACATGTCGCGCACGCGGGAGGCACCCACGCCGACAAACATTTCTACGAAGTCAGAACCGGAAATGGAGAAAAACGGTACCTTGGCTTCGCCGGCGATGGCCTTGGCCAGCAAGGTTTTACCGGTACCGGGCGAGCCCACCATCAACACGCCGCGCGGAATACGACCGCCAAGACGCTGGAACTTGCCCGGGTCGCGCAGAAACTCGACCAACTCCTGCACGTCTTCCTTGGCTTCATCGACACCCGCCACATCGGCAAAGGTGGTTTTGATCTGATCGTCACTCAACAGCCGCGCCTTGCTCTTGCCAAAGGCCATCGGGCCACCCCGGCCACCTCCACCAGCGCCGCCCTGCATCTGGCGCATGAAAAACATGAACACCGCGATAATGATGAGGATGGGGAAACTGGCGATCAGTAACTGCGACCAGATGCTCTGTTCCGCAGGCTTGGTACCGCGCACCTCGACATTGTGATTGTAAAGATCATCCATCAGCTTGGGATCTTCAATCATCGGGCGCACAGTTTCGAAATTGGAGTTATCGCGGCGCAAACCACGAATCACAAGCCCATCGACCGTCACCTTCTCAATGCGATCGCTGCGGACCTCCTGGATAAACTGGGAATAGGTCAGCGTATCGGGATTGGGTTTAACACTGAAGTTGTTAAATACTGACAACAGCACGGCGGCGATGATCAGCCACAACAACAGGTTTTTTGCCATATCGTTCAAAAGAAAACCTCTCTGGTACAGGCGCTGCAAACACGCCATTCCCCTACTATTTCAACTTTTCACTCTACTACAGAACCGCCTGAGCGGCCATCGAAACTGACTAGGCCTTGAATCCCTTGCCGAGCACGTAAACTTCTCTGGAGCGCGGCCGCGAGGCCTTGGGTTTGCGGGTTACAGAAGACTCAAAGCTGCCTTTCATGTCACGGTAAAATTCCTCATACCCCTCACCGTGAAAGGCCTTGCTCAGGAACACCCCTCCCGGGCGGAGAACCCGACGGGCCATATCCAGAGCCAGCTCAACCAGATACATGGAGCGAGGCTGGTCGACAGCACTCATACCACTCATATTGGGGGCCATATCGGAAATTACAAGGTCCAGCGGTTTGTCACCAATGATCTGCAACAGTTCCTCAAACACTGCATCTTCAGTGAAATCACCCTGCAAAAACTCCACATCGGCCAGGGTGTCCATTTCCAGGATATCCGTAGCAATGACCCGCCCCTTGCCACCAACGATTTCAGCCGCCACCTGGGACCAGCCGCCCGGCGCGGCGCCCAGATCCAGCACGCTCATGCCGGGCTTCAAAATCCGGTCTTTTTCCTGAATTTCCAGCAACTTGTAACACGCGCGCGAGCGGTAACCATCGCGCTGGGCCTGCTTCACGTAGTGGTCGTCAAAATGCTCCCGAAGCCAGGCTCCGCTGGAGGCAGATCGTTTTTTAGCCAAGAAAAATTCCCGTTTGATCGATGATGGGTCAATCCTGTCGCGCACAGTATACCTTTTGAGTACAATACGCGCCCTTTTCAGCACTCGGATCAGAACCAGATGGATACAGCAAAGCGTAAGCAGTTGCGCGCAATTGGCCACAAATTGAAGCCAGTGGTGATGATT
>JBFHCW010000242.1:0-3818 GCA_041585035.1 Litorivivens sp. | reverse complement strand
TATTGAATGTAATACACCGGGTTTTCATTGCTCTGGGATATAGCCAGGTCAATATCAAAGGTGAGCTGGGAACTGGGTGCGCGGGCGACCAGGAAATAGCGCGTGGCATCGCGCCCCACTTCGTCGATCAGGTCGCGCAAGGTGACGTAACTGCCGGCGCGTTTTGAGATTTTCACCTCTTCGCCGCCGCGCATTACCATCACCATCTGGTGCAAGACGTAGTCGGGCCAGTCTTTGGGGATGCCGGCGTTCAGCGCCTGCAGGCCGGCGCGGACGCGGGTGATGGTGCTGTGATGGTCGGCGCCCTGTTCATTGATAACAGTGCTGAAACCGCGCTGCCATTTGTTCAGGTGGTAGGCCACGTCGGGTACAAAATAGGTGTAGCCACCTTCACGCTTGCGCATGACCCGGTCTTTGTCGTCGCCGAAGTCGGTGGTTTTCAGCCACAGGGCGCCGTCTTTTTCGTAGGTAAAGCCGTTGTCGATAAGGGCCTGAACCGCCGCTTCCACTTTGCCTTCCTCATAGAGTGAGGATTCTAGGAAGTAGACGTCGAAATCCACACCAAAGGCTTTCAGGTCGAGATC
Organism: Litorivivens sp.; assembly: GCA_041585035.1. GTDB lineage: Bacteria > Pseudomonadota > Gammaproteobacteria > Pseudomonadales > Spongiibacteraceae > Litorivivens. The sequence continues at coordinate 3,234 of JBFHCW010000242.1, read as the reverse complement.
CTGCTCCCGGCGAAGGTAGGCCACCGCAAAGTCGCGAATGGCATCAAGGTTGTCGGGATCGGCAGCGCCGGTAACCTGTTTGTCTTCCGCCTCGACAGTATCGCCGTTCATGTAGGAGGTGGCGACATCGACAATGTATTGCCCGCGATAGCCATCTTCAGGCCACTCGGCACTGTCAGGACCCAGGCCCTTGCAGCGGGCCTGAACACTTTTGCCCAGGTTGTCGATCTGGGCGCCGGCGTCGTTGTAATAAAACTCGCGGGTCACCGCATGACCGGTGGCTTCCAGCAGCCGGCAGAGTGCATCACCCACTGCGGCGCCGCGGCCGTGGCCAACGTGCAAGGGGCCGGTCGGGTTGGCGGAGACAAACTCCACCTGTACTTTTTTGCCTTTTGCGGCGTCGCTACGGCCAAAGTTTTCACCCTCGGCCAGCACAGTATTGATAATGCCGGTGGCGGCATCGGCATTCAGAAAGAAGTTGATAAACCCGGGCCCGGCGATTTCGGTTTTGCTCACCAGGTCGTTGGTGGGCAGGGCATCTATCAGCTGTTGGGCGATGGCGCGAGGGTTGCTGCGCAGGGGTTTGGCCAGCGTCATCGCCACGTTGCTGGCAAAGTCACCGTGGCTTTTGTCGCGGGTCTGCTCCACCTGCACCTTGGGTTCGAGGTCTGCGGGCCAGTCGCCTTGTTTCAGGGCGGCAATGGCCTGCTCGATCAGGGTGACGATCTCTTCCTTCATGGCGGGTGGACAACTCCTGCTGGGTCAAAATTCGGTGTGGATATAAAGAGGGCGGCTATTATCCCTGTTTCGTCCCGAGCCTGCCAGCTCGGGGACGCGCAGGGCATCACACTCGGCTAAACCCGGTGCTAGAACCACTCCAGCGGATCAACATCAATCGTCCAGCGCAGGGCGAAACCGGGTTTGAGCGGCTCGGCGGCGCGGCGCGCGCGGTTGAGCAAGCTGTGCAGCTGTTTTCTGTCCTGGGCAATCAGAATCAGCGAGCAGCGATAGCGGTTGGCTTTGCGGGTGATCGGTGCGGGTAGAGGCCCAAGGAATTGATTGCCGTTACCGGGCATGCCGGTACCCCGGCGTACTGCGTGCAGAAATTTGTCGCAGGCGTCCAGCGAATTGGCTTCGGCGCGGATGACTGCGCTGTAACTGCAGGGAGGAAGGCCCAGCTGCCGACGCTCTGCCAGCAGCCGTTCGGCGAAGGGGCTGTAATCCTGGCGCAACAGGGTTGCCAGTATCGGGTGGTCTGGCGCGTGGGTTTGAATCAGCACCGTGCCCGGGCGTTCGGCCCGGCCGGCGCGGCCGGCAACCTGAGTGAGCAGCTGACCGGCGCGCTCGGCACCGCGAAAGTCCGGGCTGAACAGGCCGCCGTCGATATCCAGCATCACGACCAGCGTGACCAGTGGAAAGTGATGGCCCTTGGCCAGCATCTGGGTGCCAACCAACACACAGGGTTTGCCCTCATTGACGGTGTTGACCATCTCGCTCATGGCGCTTTTGCCGCCCGTGGTATCGCGATCGATACGAATCACCTGCGTGTCCGGAAAGGCGCCCTTAAGGGTTTGTTCCAGTCTTTCCGTGCCCGGCCCCTTGAAGGTCAGGCTGTCGTTTTCGCAGTCGGGGCAGACCTCGGGCAGGGGCTTGTAGGCATCGCAATGGTGGCAGCGCAACTGGCGGCGACCAAAGTGAACGGTCAGGCTGACATCGCAGTGATCGCACTGGCCCAGCCAGCCGCAGGCGTGGCATTGCAGCAGCGGTGAGAAACCGCGCCGGTTGAGAAAGACCAGAGCCTGCTCGCCCTTGGCCAGCGTGTCGCCAATGGCCGCCAGGCTTTGCGGTGCCAGCCCGTTGTTCAGTTCGCAGTTGCAAATATCCATCAGTTTGATGGTCGGTGGTTGGGCGCCGCCGGCCCGCTCGTTGAGCAGCAGGTGCCGGTATTTACCCTGCTGCACATTGTGCAGGCTTTCCAAACTTGGGGTGGCGCTGCCCAAGATCACTGGGCAGCTGTGGTCCGCGGCGCGCTTCACCGCAATATCCCGCGCGGAGTAGCGAAAGCCATCCTGCTGCTTATAGGAGGGGTCGTGCTCCTCGTCGATGATAATCAGCCCCAGTGCTTTAAAAGGGGTAAAGACCGCTGAACGGGTGCCGATCACCACCGCGCAGTCACCCCGCCCGGCGCGCTGCCAGTCTGACAGGCGCTCGCCGTCGGCCAGACCTGAGTGCAACACACTGATCTGATCCGGGAAGCGCGCTTCAAACCGGCGCAGAGTCTGGGGCGTAAGGCCAATCTCGGGTACCAGTACCAGCGCCTGCTTGCCCTGTTTTACACAGTGCTCAATGGCCTGCAAGTAGACCTCGGTTTTGCCGCTGCCGGTTACGCCCTGCAGCAGGAAGGGCTGAAAGTTGCCGGCCTGAGCGTCGATGCTGGACACCGCATGCTGTTGCTCGGAATTGAGAGTTTTGCCTTCGGCAATGGCCACCGGGCGTGGTGGGGCGGTTCCGGTTTCCAGAAAACCCTTGTCCAGTAGGGCTTTGATCTGCGGGTATTCAAAGCCGTTCTGTTTCAGCGTGCTGCGACTTGCGGTCTGCTGGTGGCTGAGCCAGTCGAGCAGTTCGGCCTGCTTGGGGGCCCGAGACAGACTGTCTTCAGCGAGGGCCTGGCGACCGGTGTCGGTTACCCGGTAGTGGGGTTCTGCCTGGTCGCGGGCCGGTCTCTCCCGGCGCAGGCGGACGGGCAGCATTTGTTGCAGGACTTCGCCGATGGGGTGGTGATAATACGCGGCCGCCCATTGGGCGAGCGCGAGCAGATCCGCGCCGAGGGTGGGCTGGCGGTCGAGGATGTCGACGGCGGCCTTGAGTTTGGCCGGGTCTACCTGTGAGGCGTTTTTGCAGGCCAGCACCACCGCGACCAGACGGCGGTTGCCAAAGGGCACAAGCACGCGCGAACCGGGCTCAACCGACTGCACTCCATCGGGAGGCAGATAGTCAAAACTGCGGCGCAGGGGGCAGGGAACGGCGACATCAAGAATCAGCATCGGCGAATTATATAGAAAGCGCAGGCAAAATCAGTAAAGGCGGGCGTTTCGGTTGATTATTGGTCAACTTCTGGTAAGATTCGCCGCCTGTTTCGTCCCCGGTCAAATGCCGGGGCCGGTTTTAATGACTGATGACCTGCGCGGTGCCTGGCAAGAGATCAGGTGGCGGTGCACAAGAGGATTCCATCAT
>JBFHCW010000241.1:0-3833 GCA_041585035.1 Litorivivens sp. | reverse complement strand
CAGTGCGCAATACCAAGCGCTGCCCAGATACTTGTAGTTACGACACAGGTTGACCACCCGCACCCGTTCGCTGGCGCGGTTGCTGACCTGGGCCAGGTAGTCTTCAAAGGTGATGACGTCCTGGCTGGGGTAGTAGGGAGACCAGTCAGAAAGGTCGTCGACAACCACGTAAAATCGGGGCATTAAGGTGCTCTCTGGGAGGGTGAAAACCGGCGAATTGTCAGCCCAAAATAGAGATTTCACAATAGGCCTGCAATACTTATTTACAGGGTTAAAAAGCGGCGTATGATTCAGCTACTTTTACGGCCCACCACAGGTACCGGCCATGTCCGCTCTTCTGCCCGCACTCGATCTTGGCGCCTTTTCCTGCGACTACCGGCAGGCGCGAAAAACCTTTCTCGACCGGGCTGAATCGCTGCGCTCGCTGCCGGGCTTCGACTGGATTCAACACCGCCACCCGGAGGCCGGCCCCGATGGCAGCGCGCTTCATTCAGACTGGTTGCTGCTGTCCCAGACCCCGACACCCGAGCAGCTGCTGGTGCTTATTTCAGGCACCCATGGCGTTGAGGGTTTTGTCGGTTCGGCAGTGCAAAGCGACATTTTGACTGAAGCGTCTACGCTGCTCGAAAATCCCAAACTTGGCATTCTCATGATTCACGCGCTCAACCCCTGGGGCTTTGCCTGGCTGCGCCGCTGTGATCATGAGGGCATCGACCTCAACCGCAACTTTATCGACTTTAAAGCAGGGCTCCCCAACAACGGCGCCTATGCCAGCATGCACCGCTTGTTAAGCAGCACAGAAGACGGGCCGGGCCGTTTTGACAGCCGAGCGCTGGACGGCATTACCCGCGGCCAGTACCAATATCCCAACGGTCTGTATTTTGGTGGCCATGGCCCGAGTTGGTCGCGGCAATGGTTGGAGTCGCGCAAGCAAAGCCCGCTCTTTCAAAAGGCCCAACGCATTGCCGTTATCGACCTGCATACCGGGCTTGGCCCTTATGGCTACGGTGAGGTCATCAGCGATCACCCGCAAAACACGGCAGGCTTTGAAATGGCCCGGCAGTGGTATGGCGCCAATGCCATGTCCAGCGCGCTGGGTGAATCCGTATCGGCCCCCAAGATTGGTCTGCTCGATTATTTCTGGCATCGCCTGATGGGGGAACGCGGCAGTTTTGTCACCCTTGAATTTGGCACCCACACCGCTGACGCCATGCTCCACGTTTTGATCGACGAGCAGCGCTACTATCGGCAGTGCCGGGATCAAAAGTTCACCCGCGACCTGAAGCAAGCCAACGTGACAGCCCTGCGTGATTTCTTTTACCCTCAAGACAGGAACTGGCAACAGTCCGTTCTGCTGCGCGCCCGCCAGGTCGTCAGCCTTGCACTGGAAGGAATGGCACACTCGTGACTGTGGTTGTTCGCGCGGGCACGCGCTTTGATATCGACACGCTACTGCAGTTGGAAGAGACCTGCTTTTCCAGTGACCGGCTGTCACGCCGCAGTTTTATGCGCTTTGTCAGCAAAGGTGCTCACAACCTGCTGGTGGCCGAGGAAGCCGGCGCCCTGCTCGGCTATGTGCTGGTGCTGTTCCGCTCGGGTACCAGCCTGGCACGCATCTATTCGATTGCAGTTTCGCCAGCCGCCCGGGGCAAGGGTGTCGCCAGTCAATTACTCGAGCAGGCCGAGGCGATTGCCGCACACCGCTTCTGCCTGTTTATTCGCCTTGAGGTGGCCAGTGGCAATACCGCTGCGCTGGAGCTGTACCGCAAATTCGACTACAAACCCTTTGCCCATATCAAACACTATTATGAGGACGGCGCCGACGCGGAGCAGCTGGAAAAGCGTCTACTCCCGGTTCCGCCGACCACCGCACCGGCCCCCTATTATCAACAGACCACGGAATTCACCTGTGGCCCCGCATCGCTGATGATGGCCATGCAGGCACTGAACAAAAGCTACACGCCAGGTCCTCAGGAAGAGCTTCAGATCTGGCGTGAAGCCACCACTATTTTTATGACAGCCGGTCACGGCGGTTGCTCGCCCCACGGCCTGGCCCTCAGCGCCAGCGCACGCGGCTACCGCCCTGTGCTGTACATCAATACCGATGAGATCCCCTTTCTCGACTCTGTGCGGGGCGAAGACAAGAAGCGGGTACTCACTCTCGTGCACCAGACCTTTGAGACGCAGATGCGGGCCGCTAATCTGGAAGTCCGCCAGCAAAGCCTGAATGCGCAGGAGATTCAGGACATCCTGTCACTCAAACGGCCCGTGGTTGCCCTGATCAGTACCTGGATGTTAAACAGAAACAAGGCGCCGCACTGGGTGTTTGTCAGCTACGCCAATGAAGACTTTGTCTACATCAACGACCCGGATCCACCGGATGCACCCTGGCAAACCGCTGACTACCGGCGAGCCCCCATTCCGGTGGAAAACTTTGTACGTATGGCGGCCTTTGGACGTCGAAAACTTCGCGCCTTTCTGGTGCTCGACATACCTGATCGGGAGACCGCGTGACCTACCGCGAACAACTCAAAGCCCTGTCCAACGAACTCCTCGCCCTGCAAAAACCGATACTGGTGCTGGATGCTATCAAGTGGCCCTATCAGTACAAGGTCGACTTTCTCAATCACGGCGGCAGCCGCTTGCCCCCGGTCGATGCTGCGTTCTACGAACAGCAGAAACTCAACTTCGACGCGGCCAGCACCCAGGCCGCCCTGCGCGACCTGCAGCAGCGCATCCGCTCCAGTCTGGGGGCCAGTGACCCGCTGGGCCTGATGCTGCAGCAGACCGCGGAACAGTACCAGCTGGTGATTGATATGCTGCTGCAGCGCGGCAAACCCGGCTTTATGCACAATTCCCAGCGGCTCTATGGCTCCGCCAGCGATCACCTGCGTGGCGATCGCAAAACCCTGCTGCAATTGAGTGAACGCCTGACCCATATTTTTTCGCTGCCGGCGGCGCTGAAACTCAACACCGCCTACCCCAAAACCATCGACGCCGAAACCGCTGTCACCCAGCTTCGCAATCGACTGGAACCCTACTTCCCGGCCGGGGCCATCAAGGTTGCCCTGTCAGACGGCATCGTTTCCGACGCATCCGCCGGTGGCGACACGCTCAAGATCAACAGTCAGGCGCACTTTTCTGCTCTGGATATTCAGGTACTGGAGGTACACGAAGGCTGGGTACATCTGGGCACCACACTGAACGGTCGCGCCCAGCCCTGGGCCACCTGGCTGAGTGTCGGCTCACCGCGCATTACTGCCATTCAGGAAGGGCTTGCTGTGCTGATTGAAACGCTCACCTTCAGCTCCTACCCCAATCGCGCACGGCGCATTACCGACCGTGTGGTGGCCATCGACATGGCCGAGCGCGGTGCCGATTTTATTGAGGTATTCCGGTATTTTGTGGATAAGGGCCTGAGCGAAAGCGATGCCTACACCATAGCCCAGCGCACCTTTCGCGGCGGTGATGTCCGTGGTGGCTCCTGCTTCACCAAGGACCTGTCTTACGTGCGCGGCTTTATCGAGACGGTCAACTTTATCAAGTCCGCCATTCTGGCCGGCGCGCCGCAACTGCTGCCCTTTCTGTTTGCGGGTAAAGTTACACTCGATGATATTCCGGTTTTGTATCAATACCACCTGGAAGGCATCATTGAGGCGCCCACCTTTCTACCGCCGATGTTTAGGGATCTAAACGGACTGTACGTGTGGTTTGGTTTTTCCAGCGGCATGTCGTTAATCGATATGAACAGCATCCAGCAGCATTTTCAGGAACTGTTTACCGCCTTGCCGGATAACTGAGCAGGCCGCTTGGAAAGCGGCCACTCTATTAAT
>JBFHCW010000240.1:0-3853 GCA_041585035.1 Litorivivens sp. | reverse complement strand
TTCATGCTCACGCGCACGCCGGAAACCTACGCAATGATTGCCGCTTTCTGCGGACTGGGGTAAGCCAATGGCAACGACATCCTCGCAGGACATCACCTACTGGAAGCAGATGGTCAACGACTGGTCCGCCGACAAGGAGACCTTCAAGCTCTCCTGGGGCAAGTTGATGATGTGGATCTTCCTGCTCAGTGACACCTTTATTTTCAGTATTTTTCTGATTAGCTACATGAATGCCCGCATGGCCAGCACCGATCAGTGGCCGCTGGCGAGCGAGGTTTTCGCGCTGCACGTGGGTGGTACCAGTGTGCCACTGCTGCTGATCGCGATCATGACCTTTATCCTGATTACCAGCAGCGGCACCATGGCCATGGCGGTGAATTGCGCCTATCAGGGCAAAAAAGCAGCGACCTTTAAATTGATGCTCGCCACCGCCCTGTTAGGTGCCAGCTTTGTCGGGATGCAGGCCTTTGAGTGGAGCAAATTGATTGAAGAAGGCGTGCGCCCCTGGGCCAACCCAATGGGCGCGGCCCAGTTTGGCTCGGTGTTTTTTATGGTGACGGGTTTCCATGGCCTGCACGTCTCGGCGGGGGTTATTTATCTGGCGATTGTGGCGACCAAGGTCAAGCGCGGCCACTACGACAAAAAAGGCTACCAGATCGTCGAAATAACCGGGCTCTACTGGCACTTTGTGGATCTGGTGTGGGTTTTTATTTTCGCGTTTTTCTACCTCTGGTAAGGAGCAGACCATGAGTGATTCAACGCAAGCGGCGTCGACTGAGAGTCACGAGGGACAAGAGCACCCCATCGGTCTTTATTTCAAGGTCTGGACCTTGTTGTTTGTGCTCAGCGCCATGTCCTATATGGTGGACTATATGCAGCTTCAGGGCGTGCTGCGCTGGTCACTGATTCTGTTGTTCATGTTTTTGAAAGCGGGCCTGATCATCGCCGTGTTTATGCATTTCGCCTGGGAGCCGGCCACGCTAAAGGTCGCCCTGCTACTACCGACACTGGCAATCATTGTGTTTATTGTTTTTATCGCCATCGAGGCAGATTACATCTATCTCAATCGACTGGAGTTTTTGGCTGGCGGTAAATGACGAAGCGTTACCAGCAAGGGTGGCTTTTCGGGGCTCTGTTGCTGGCCCTGTCGCTGGCAGCCGGGCTCTATTGGCTGGCACCGCAGCCGGCTGCCGTACCACCTATACAGGGGGCGGTACTGCCGACACCCAAACCACTGCCGGACTTTACCTTGCAAAATCATCGCGGCGACAAGGTGACCGCCAGCAGTTTTGCCGATGGCTGGCATCTGGTCAGCTATGGCTTCACACACTGCCCGGATGTGTGTCCCACCCTGCTTGCCGATCTGGACCGCTTTCAGTCGCTGCTGGATGAGAGCGGCCACTTCAAGGACCTCACCATCTGGTTTTATAGCATTGACCCGGCCCGTGATAGCGTTGAGGCGCTGGCCAATTATGTGCCGTGGTTTGATGCCCGATTTATCGGCTTGCGGGCCGATGACGCGCTTCAGGCGCGGCGCTTTGAACAGGCGCTGGGCATGACGGCGACCATTAGCGGCACACTGGGCGAAGAAGATTACCAGGTAGCCCACGGCTTTCGCCTGTACCTGCTCGATGGTCAGGGGCAGCTCCGGGCCGCGCTGGCTCCGACCCGCAATCGCGCAGGCCAGCAGTTTTATGAACCTCAGGTGTTGCTGGAAGACTATCTGGCTTTGCGGCGCTGGGTGCAGGAACAGAGCTGATTAGTCAGGCTGTCGATCGCTCGCCCAGCTTTGCAGGGCCAGTGTCTGAACTTCTGTCACCGCCTCTTCTGGAATGGCGTCGAGCCGGGGTTGATTCAAAGGCTCGTCGTGAAAAATATAGAGCCGCGAGGCGAGTTGGGCGAAGGGCAGTGAGGATTCACCGAAGCGCTCTCCGCTGTGACGGGTCGACACCTCAACACCGCCGCCCCAGTTCTGGCCACTGTCGTTATTGGGGTTGTAAAAATAAACCCGCATTTCCCCGTTCTGATCAAGCGCCACCCGCAACAGCGTGATGGCGTGCCAGCCGACAAAGCGACCGCCGCTGTCGGTTATCGCCAGGCCCGCAGGTTGGGGATGAATCACAGGTTGGTTGCCGTTATACAGCGGGTGATAACTGGCAAAGAAATGGCGCACGAAGCGATCGTAGTCCTTGAGCTTGCCGGTATTGATATCCACCGCGATGGCAAAGGCGCGCCCTACCCACCAGCCGTGAAATTCCGGGTTCACCCAGCAGTGAAAGTCTTCTTCGCGGTCGGCGCAGCGCCGCCCCATTTCGTGATAAATCCGGTCCAGATGGGGCACCAGCACGGTGGAGGCCGGATCGTTGTCTATCGGCGGTGCCAATGCGACGGGCAGTTCGGCGGAGTCGAGAGCCTGCCCCTCAAAGGTCATTATGATGCGATCAAACTGTGCTGCCTGTGCAATCAGGTGAAGCAGGTAGTCCGGGGCATTGATAGACCACATCGAGATGGCGCGGGCAGACTGGCAGGTTGGGTTGTTGCCCTGCCCAACACCCAGTGGCTGACCGAGCACGGCAATGGTCCCTGCCAGCAGAAACACGCGCGGCGCTTGCCGGGAGCCGAACAGTGCGGTCAGTTGTCGCTCGCACGTAGCGGACAGAGACATATTGATCTGCCGCCACAGGGCGGGTGCCAGGGGCGGCTGAAACAGAATGCCCCGCTCCAGAAGCATCGTGAGGCTGTAAATGCACTGGGCGGTTTCCGGGTAGATCGCTTCACGCATCAGGGTAAGGGTAAGCTCGTTGTAGCAGCGCAGGCTGTCCAGCCCGGTGCTGCTGAGGCCGAGACACTCTGGAATCAGCTCTTCCCGCTGGCTGTCCAGCAGCCAGCGCAGGAACCCGGCGTGGTAATCTGACACCAGACCCACATCGTGCATCGCGCGCGCAAAGCCGCTGGCCTCGAGCAGCAGGGTGTGGCTGTCCATGGCCTCGAGCCGTTCCCGATAGACCGCAAGGCCGGGGTCGTCGCGGCAGCCCTGGGTGGGTCCAAACAGGGCCGAGATCAGGCGGTCGGCGCCGATCCGGGTATCGCCAAGAGGCTGGTCGCTCTGGGCCAGGCTGATGGCGATCTGGGTGATCATGGATTTCGCGCCTTCGACCTGGATGGGGCGCTCGCCCAGCAGGCGCCAGATTTCATCGCAGAGGCTGCCGAGAATATCTTCATAGCCAATGTGGGAGGCGACAAACTGAAGCAGGTCGTCGACTGCGTCTCCCAGAGGCCCGCCGCGCTGCGCCTCGGTTTTGCTCAGATTGAACACCCGGCCCACATTGTGGGCCAGCACCTGAGTCAGGTAGTGTCGCGCCTGTTCGCTGGAAAACCCCGGCTTCCAGTAGACCTCGTTGGCGATGGCGAGTATCCGCAGCTGGTTGATGCACTCCAGTGTCGCGGTGGCCTGATCGGCCTGCTCCAGGGTGTTGCGCACCAGCGCGGTGATAAGGGTCGCGGGGTGGTCCCAGTCGCTGTTGTGGAAAATCCCCGCCCGGTCGAGTTGGGGTGCCCGGCGATACAGGCATTCGATACCGCCATCGCAGCGCAGCAGCCGACCGGCGATGTCCAGCACGGAGACACCGTGTTCGGCTTTGGCGATGGGGTTGGCCTGCTCCAGTCGCGCGGTCGCCTCGGCCAGTGTGGCTTCCAGCGAGGCAAGTGAGTCAATTGCGTTTTCGATTTCAGACATGGGGTGCTTCAGACATAGAAGTCCAAGTCTTCCTTATATCCTGCAGATGCAGACTACGATACGGATAGTCGCCGAAGAAAGAAACCTGTACGGAAATTACGGCAGTAAAAGACGGTG
>JBFHCW010000239.1:0-3878 GCA_041585035.1 Litorivivens sp. | reverse complement strand
TCGCCTGCGAGATCACGGCAATACCGTTGTGGTCATCGAACATAACCTCGACGTCATCAAAACGGCCGACTGGATTGTGGATCTGGGGCCCGAGGGCGGTAGTGGTGGCGGTGAAATCATCGCCGAAGGCACACCGGAAGATGTCGCTGCCAATAAACGCTCCCACACCGGACGCTTCCTGGCGGACATCGTCGGCTCACGCCGCAAGGCTAAAACTGCCTAGTCGCTGTATTCGATGGCGTACTGGCGCTGAACCTCCCGCTTGTTGCGATACATGCGCTCGTCCGCCACATGCAGGAGCGCCTCCAGCGTCATGGCGTCACGGGGATAGTACGCAAGGCCAATACTCGCGCTCAAGGTAATGGAATGGCCACTATCGAGAACGATGGGTTCTTCCATCTGTCGCCGCAGGCGTTCCACTACAAGCCGCGCCAGACGCTCGTCAACGCAATCATTGAGCAGTATCGCAAACTCATCGCCGGCAAGGCGACACAACTGGTCCTGAGACCGGATAACCTTGGTAAGGCGCTCTGAAAACACCCGGAGGGCCTTATCCCCCGCCGCGTGACCGTGCTCATCATTGACCGGTTTGAAATTATTGAGGTCAATATAAGCAAGGGCAAAGGGTATATGACGAGATTCGTAATAGGCGATGGCATCGCCGATATACTGATAAAACGCCGTGCGATTGGGTAGCCGCGTCAAATCATCGCGCTGGGCAATTCGCTTCAGTTCCTTTCGGTAGCGACGGTTACTGAGCTCGTAAAGCACAATCATCACCATAACCGTAAAGTAAGCCACCGACAGGTGAATCAATTCTCCTATTTGGGGATTTGGCGTTTCTTCAATGTCAGGGAAGGCCACTCCCATAAGCTCCATCACCCCACCGGCTATCACAACCACGTAGACACTGACAGCCCAGATCAGCCCCGCTTTCAGGCCCAGCAGCACGAAAGCAAAAATGGGTGGGGCAAACAGCAAACTGACAGAGACGCTGCCCAGCGGGCCGCCAAGAAAAGCGATGACGCCGGCAACCGTCAGAAACATAAGACCCAGCGAGCTGTTGACTGCCGCATCAAAACGCTTTGTTAAGCGAAACAGCATCACCGCCCCAAACAACCAGAGCTGCAACGGCAGGGTAAATGCCAGGGTCCAGAGCGTACCACCGGCCGACTGGCCACTGAGGAGAATGGCGTAGAGTTGCGCTAGAAAAATGACGACGACAAGGGACAGGTTTACCGCAACAAACAGCTGATAACGGTGTAAATTACTGGAATCGGGGGCTACACTCGGCGGAATAAAGACTCCGACGATTCGGCTTGCGGCGGTTTTCATTGGCGACACCCGGGCCATTTTGTGACCCCGTTGGCATTTTTATAGTTATACGACTATAACTACCACGCAATGCCGGTTTTGGCAATGAAAACGCCGCTGTCTTGCTGGCCTTTAGAGCACCATTTCCGCCATCTCGCGCAACAGATAGGTATCGCCCATGACCAGCAATGAGGTTACGGGAGAGTCCTTCCAGGCCTCCAGACGCTCCTTGATCCGGTCTTTTGACCCCGACAGGGATATCTCGTCGGCAAACTGGCTCGGTACGACCTGAATGGCTTCTTCCTGCTTGCCCTCAAAGAAGAGCTCCTGAATGCGATCAGCTTCGGCCTCGAAGCCCATACGCGACATCAGTTCCTTGTGGAAGTTACGCTTCTTGGAGCCCATACCACCGATATAGAACGCGAGCATGGCTTTAACCGGATACAGCGCCTGCTCCAGGTCGTCATTGATATTCACCATCGCCATCGCCGAGATCTCAAACCCGTCCTTGGCGCCTTTGAGCTGGTCCGCGTACACCTCCTGACGATAGGGCGAGTAGTACAAAGGCAGCCAGCCGTCGGCAATCTCAGCCGTCTGGGCGACGTTTTTCGGGCCTTCGGCGCCAAGAAAAATGGGCAGATCTTTGCGCAGGGGGTGGGTGATGGGCTTCAGCGGCTTGCCCATGCCCCAGCTGTTTGGCCCTTTGTATGGCAGGGGGTAGTGTTCGCCGTCGTTGGTGACCGGCGCTTCGCGCCGCATAACCTGGCGGATAATATCGACGTATTCACGGGTTCGGGACACCGGCTTGCTGAAGGGTTGGCCGTACCAGCCTTCCACCACTTGAGGACCAGAGACGCCCAGTCCAAGGATCATGCGACCGCCCGAGAGGTGATCAAGCGCCAGTGCCGCCATGGCACAGGCGGTCGGCGTGCGGGCCGACAATTGGGCGACAGAGGTACCCAATCGGATTTTGGAGGTATGAGCGCCGATCCACGCCAGGGGAGTAAAAGCGTCGTTACCCCAGGATTCCGCCGTCCAGACCGAGTCGTAACCCAGCTTCTCGGCTTCCTGCGCCAGCTCGACATGCGAATTGCCCGGCGCCAGCGCGCCCCAATAGCCCAGTTGCAAGCCCAGTTTCATTGCGCATCCTCTTCTAGTGAAAATCGGTCAGTGCAACAGGGTAATCCAATGCCGGGGATCCAGCCATGCACGATTCAATCAAAATGCTGGCAATTCTGATCACCTCGATGCGAACAAACGAGGCGGGAAGACACAACCAAACGTTTTCAGTATCAACCGCCCACAAAAAAGCCGGCCCATGGCCGGCTTTTTCTAAGAGCAGCTTGCGCTTACTCTTCGGTATCGTCTTCCTGATCTTCAACCACGGGGCGGTCAACCAGCTCAACGTAGGCCATTGGCGCGCTGTCACCATCGCGGAAGCCGCATTTCATGATGCGGATGTAACCACCGGGACGCTCCTGGTAGCGCGGGCCCAGCTCGCTGAACAGTTTACCCACGGCGGCCTTGCTACGCAGGCGATCAAACGCCAGGCGACGGTTGGCTACGCTGTCCTGCTTAGCCAGCGTAATCAGCGGCTCAGCGTGACGACGCAGTTCTTTGGCTTTCGGCACAGTGGTTTTGATAAGTTCGTGCTCAACCAATGAAGCAGTCATGTTGCGGAACATGGCTTTACGGTGAGAGCTATTCCGGTTTAATTGACGTCCACTTTGACGGTGACGCATGGCTTGATTCCTTTACGTTGTGCTATCTCAGCAAGCTAATACTTCAAGACCGGCTCTTAAACCAGAACGCGGTCGTCATTCTTCAGGCTGGCGGGTGGCCAATTGTCCAGGCGCAGGCCCAGAGACAGACCGCGCGAGGCCAGAACATCCTTGATTTCAGTCAGCGACTTCTTGCCCAGGTTCGGGGTTTTCAACAGCTCAACCTCGGTGCGCTGAACCAGATCGCCGATGTAGTAGATGTTCTCGGCTTTCAGGCAGTTCGCCGAGCGAACCGTGAGCTCCAGATCATCCACCGGGCGCAGCAGAATCGGATCAACTTCGTCTTCCTGACGCGCAGGCTCTGCATCACCTTCGCTCTCGAGGTCTACAAACACTGCGAGTTGCTGCTGCAGAATGGTTGCAGCGCGACGAATCGCTTCTTCGGGATCAATCGTGCCGTTGGTTTCCAGATCGAGAACCAACTTGTCCAGGTCAGTACGTTGCTCGACACGCGCGCTTTCTACGACGTAGGCAACGCGGTTTATCGGGCTGAACGTAGCATCCAGGCTCAGACGACCAATACTGCGGGTCTCTTCTTCTTCGCCTTCGCGGGCGTCGGCAGGAACGTAGCCACGACCACGAGCGACGGTAAGACGCATATTCAGCTCACCGACTTCGTTCAGTGTAGCAATGACGTGATCCGGGTTTTTGATCTCGATATCGTGATCAACCTGAATATCGCCAGCCGTTACAATGCCCGGGCCTTTTTTACTCAGGTTAAGAACTGCCTGATCCTTGCCGTTCATGACAACAGCAACGCCTTTCAGGTTGAGCAGGACTTCG
>JBFHCW010000238.1:0-3914 GCA_041585035.1 Litorivivens sp. | reverse complement strand
TAGCCAATAGCTGTGAAGCTATGACTTTATTGAGGAGTGTGCCATGAGCAACAAAATTATCGCGGAACTGGATGCAGAGCAGATCAAACAGGACCTGCCGGAATTCAGCCCTGGCGACACCGTTGTGGTTCAGGTGAAAGTTAAGGAAGGTAACCGCGAGCGTCTGCAGGCCTTTGAAGGTGTTGTACTGGGCAAGCGCAATCGTGGCATCAACTCTGCATTCACAGTCCGCAAGATTTCTCACGGTATCGGCGTTGAGCGTACTTTCCAGACGCACAGCCCGCTGGTTGACAGCATCACCGTGAAGCGTCGCGGTGACGTGCGTCAGGCCAAACTGTACTACCTGCGTGAGCGCAGCGGTAAGGCAGCGCGTATCAAGGAAAAGCTGGATACCAAATCCTAAGCCAATCCCTGCGCCATGCGCGCCGCCCCAGGGTGGCCGCAGCTTTACACAGAAGGGCACCTTTGCGAGAAGGTGCCTTTTTTGTGCCCGTCGTCTTTGTTGTTCCCCTTTCCGCCAGCGCCAGTTTTATAGCGCCACTGGACTACCAGGCCAAACTGGTGGTGATGGGGCCGGGTGGCTAGCGGTTTAGCGATTATCTGCGCTCTGGCATTCCATTGCGTGACGTCGCGGAGGCGATCCTCAGCCTGATACTGCTGTCTGGCCTCTTTATAGCCCCGGCTTCGATTATTCCCTGCGCCGTTTACCTTTGCCGCCGTGCATCATTGAAAACCTGTGCTTTGCGTATTTGCCGTCCGCCGCTAAACTCCTGCCATGTCTGCGATTATTGATCAGTATCTGGATGCCATCTGGCTGGAAAAGGGGCTTAGCGATAATACCCTGATGTCCTATCGCCGCGATTTGACCCTGTTTCATCAGTGGCTGGAGCCGCGCGGTATGGCGATCGAGCGCGCTGGCCGGGCCGATTTGCTGGAGTGGCTGGGGGAGCTGGCGCGGCGCGGGCAATCAACGCGCAGCTCTGCTCGCATGCTGTCCTGCTTGCGAGGATTCTATCGCTACCTATTGCGGGAAAACCGCATTCCGGTTGACCCCTCCCTGAATATTGAATCGCCGCGTTTGGGGCGGCCATTGCCAAAATCACTGTCGGAAGAGGAGGTTGATGCCCTGCTGGCTCAGCCGGATGAGGATATTGCCATCGAGTTGCGCGACAAGGCCATGCTCGAATTGCTCTACGCCACGGGTCTGCGTGTTTCTGAATTGGTGGGGTTGAAACTGCATCAACTCAATCTGCATCAGGGGGTGGTGAAAGTGATGGGCAAGGGCAGCAAGGAGCGTCTGGTGCCCCTCGGCGAGGAAGCGTTGTACTGGCTGCAGCGTTATCTGCAGGCCGGGCGAGTCGAGCTGATAAAAAGTGGTGATGTGCTGTTTCCCAGTCAGCGCGGCCAGGAAATGACCCGCCAGACCTTTTGGCACCGGATTAAGGTGTATGCTCAGCGCGCCGGTATTCGCAGTAATCTGTCACCACACACGCTGCGTCATGCCTTTGCCACCCACCTGATTAATCACGGGGCTGATTTGCGGGTGGTGCAATTGTTGCTGGGCCATAGTGACCTCAGCACCACACAGATATACACTCATGTGGCGAGAGAGCGAATGAAGCAATTGCACCAGCAACACCATCCGCGCGGTTGATGCCCCTCCGGAACTGTTTCAGATTTCCGCTTTCATAACTAATACTATCCAGACCTCAAAGGCCGTTACTGCATGTTTCATTTTATTAGCCGAATCTTCCCCCTATGCGCTCTGCTGCTGGCCAACGCGGCCTCGGCGGCAACCCCCGCTGAGAATATCCGTCAGGCTTTTCACAAAAGTCGTCCCGATATCCAGGTGGAGAACATCAAAAAGAGTGATGTGGCTGGACTCTACGAAGTCAGCCTGAAAGACGGCCCAACGGTATACGCCACCGAAGACGGCAAGTACTTTCTTACCGGCGATCTGTTTGAGCTGGCCCCCGGTGGCTTTGTAAATCTCGCTGAGCGGGGCCGCGAGCAAATGCGCGCGCAGCGTATGGCGCAGGTCAAAAAGGAAGACATGATCGTGTTCCCGGCGGAAGGGGAAACCAAGGGCGCTATCTACGTGTTCACCGATGTGGATTGTGGCTACTGTCGCAAACTGCACAACGAGGTGCCGCAGCTCAACAAAATGGGTATAGAGGTCCGCTACCTCGCGTATCCGCGTGATTTCCAGCGTGGTGCCCAGTCACGCACTGCGCCGAAAATGGTCTCTGCCTGGTGCGCCAAGAATCCGCAGGAAGCGCTGACCAAACTGAAAAACAGCCAGAATGTGCCTGCCGCCAGTTGCGACAACCCGGTAGCCGAGCAGTATATGCTCGGTGGTGCGGTGGGCGTGACCGGCACCCCGGCGATCGTGACCACACGTGGCGAGCTGGTGCCTGGCTATATGCCCGCCGACAGCCTTGCGCGCGTGGCACTGCAAGGTAAATAAAACGCCTCGAAAAGCCGCCTCGGACAAGGAGTGCCTGTGCAGGATCAATTCAATCGCATCAGTCGTTTGCCGCCCTATGTGTTTAACATTATTGGCGAGTTGAAGCAGGCGGCGCGGGCGCGCGGCGAGGATGTGATTGATTTTGGTATGGGCAACCCGGACCAGCCGACACCGAAGCATATTGTCGACAAGCTGACCGAAACCGCCCAGCGTGGCGATACCCATCGCTATTCCCAATCGCGGGGCATTCCCCGCCTGCGCAAGGCCATTTGTGACTGGTACAAGCGCCGCTACGATGTGGACCTTAACCCTGAAACCGAGGCGATTGTCACGCTCGGCTCAAAGGAAGGGTTGGCCCATCTGGCACTGGCGACCACCGGCCCCGGCGACGCGATTCTCGTGCCAAACCCCTCCTACCCGATTCACCCCTACGGATTCGTCATTGCGGGCGCTGATATTCGCCATGTGCCGATGGGGGATGGGCACAGCTTTTTTGACGAGCTGGAGCAAGCCATTCGCAACAGCTGGCCCAAACCGAAAATGTTGGTGCTGAATTTCCCCGCGAATCCAACCACCCATTGTGTGGAGCTGGAATTCTTCGAAAAAATCGTCAAAGTCGCCCGCGAGCACGAAATCTGGGTGGTGCAGGATCTGGCCTACGCCGACCTGGTCTACGACGGTTATCAGGCGCCGTCGATACTGCAGGTGGAAGGCGCCAAAGAGGTCGCGGTAGAGTTTTACTCCCTGTCCAAGAGCTACAATATGCCGGGCTGGCGGGTGGGATTCTGCTGCGGCAATGCAACCCTGATTGCTGCTCTGGCGCGCATGAAATCCTACCTCGACTACGGCATGTTCACGCCGGTGCAGGTGGCGGCCATACACGCACTGGAAGCAGACCAGGGCTGTGTGGAAGAAATCCGGCAACTCTATCAAAGCCGCCGCGACGTCCTCTGTAGCGGCCTGAATGAAATGGGCTGGGCGGTTACGCCACCCAAAGCCACCATGTTTGTCTGGGCGCCGATTCCCGAGGCCTACCGTGAGCTGGGTTCGCTGGAGTTTGCCAAAAAGCTGCTGGTCGAGGCGAAGGTCGCGGTATCGCCGGGCATCGGTTTTGGTGAGTACGGGGAGGGCTACGTGCGCTTTGGGCTGATCGAGAATGAGCAGCGCACCCGGCAAGCGCTTCGCAATATCAAGCGGATGATGCGGGGCGATGTTCGTCATTCCGGGATTGCAGCCACCGAGTAGGGCGCAAGCGCACACAATCTTGCGCCCGCCAAGCCCTGCCTCACGCGTGTAATACCTTCCAATTCAAGCTAGAATACGCGCCTTCAATTTTCCGCCAGCCGGCGTCAGCCGGGCAGGCACGTGAGGAGAGGCAGCTTGAATCCCGTTAAGGTAGGCATTTGTGGTTTGGGCACCGTTGGCAGCGGTACCTTCAATGTTCTGG
>JBFHCW010000237.1:0-3944 GCA_041585035.1 Litorivivens sp. | reverse complement strand
GCCATGAGCGGAGACCACGGTCTCCGCTCTTCACTTCCGGCCGCCGCGAAGGCAATCGCTGAAATCCCCCTTCTAAAGTTGACACTGCTCGGCCAGAAGCAAGCCATTCTGGACGAATGTCAGCGACGCTCTATCGACCCCGATATTTTTACCCTGATCGACGTGCCCGATGTGATTGGCATGGACGATTCGCCCTCTGTTGCTTTGCGTCACAAACAAGCATCCTCCATGTGGAAGGCTATCGAGCTGTTGCGTGACGGCGAGGTTGAAGGTGTAGTCAGTGCCGGTAATACCGCAGCGCTGGTTGCACTCAGTCGATACTTGCTCGAGCGATCCCCGGGTATCCGCCGGCCGGCCATGTGTGCGCCCCTGCCGGGTGACGGTGGCGATACTTATATGCTGGATCTGGGGGCCAATGTCGACTGCAAGGCGGATGAGTTGCTGCAGTTTGCCCAGATGGGAACGGCGCTGGTGACCTGTCTTAAAGGCATAGAATCCCCCCGTGTTGCCCTGCTCAATATTGGCGAGGAAGCCAGCAAGGGCACTGAGTTGGTGCGCGAGGCCGCAGACCTGCTGGCGGCGGCCCCGGGAATCAATTACACCGGCTTTATAGAGGGATTTGATCTTTTTACCCACAGGGCGGATGTGATTGTCTGCGACGGCTTTGTCGGCAATATTGCCTTGAAAGTATGCGAAGGCACGGCATCCTACATTTCTCGTCAGCTAAAAGCCCGCTTCAGTAACAGCTGGTACGGGATGCTGAGTGGGCTGTTTGTGCAGCCGCTGTTGAAAGACTTCAAAGACGATATCAACCCCGATGAATACAATGGCGCGTCCTTGCTCGGCTTGGGTGGTGTGGTAGTAAAGAGCCACGGTAGCTCCAGTAAAAAAAGCTTCTACAGCGCGATTCGCCACGCCGCCAAGGCGGTAGATCAGGAATTACCGCGGCGAATCGCGCAACAACTTTCACTGACATAAATCTGATACACAGGACAGGTATAACAATGACAACAGGATTGGCTTTTGTTTTTCCCGGGCAGGGATCACAAAAAGTTGGCATGCTGGCTGAAATCGCTGAACAGGACGCAGTGGTCAAGGAAACCTTTCAGGAGGCCTCTGACGCGCTTGGCTACGACATGTGGGATATGGTCCAGAACGGCGAACAGCAAACGCTCAATTTGACAGAAAATACCCAGCCGGTGCTGCTCACTTCCAGCGTTGCCATGTGGCGGGTCTGGCAGGCCCGTGGCGGCGCCGCGCCTTCCTATATGGCCGGGCATAGCTTGGGCGAGTTTTCGGCGCTGGTCTGTGCCGGCAGCCTGAGCTTTGCAGACGGCGTCAAATTGGTTCGTGCCCGTGGCCAATTTATGCAGACCGCTGTGCCGGTGGGCGAGGGCTCCATGGCTGCTGTTCTGGGGCTGGAAGATCAGGTGATTCTCGATATCTGCAAGCAGTGCAGCGATGCCGGTGTGGTCGAGGCGGTTAACTTCAATGCACCCGGTCAGGTGGTCATCGCAGGCAAGGTCGCCGCAGTTGACAAGGCGATCGTTGCATTGAAAGAAGCAGGCGCCAAACGGGCCATGCCTTTGCCTGTCAGCGCGCCTTTCCATACATCCTTGATGCAGCCTGCAGCTGAAAAGCTGAGCGAGGCCATCAATGCCATTCAATGGCAGGCCCCAAGTGTGCCGGTGGTACATAACGTGCACGCAAAACCCGAAAGCGACGAAGCTGCGATTCGCGAGATTCTGATCAGGCAGCTCTACAGTCCGGTGAAGTGGGTGGACTGCGTGCAGGCGATGGTCGACGCGGGTGTGGATACTACGCTGGAGTGCGGCCCCGGAAAGGTTTTGAGTGGTCTGAACAAGCGCATTCACAAACCATTGAGCTGCCTCAATATTGAAGACCCGGCCAGTGTCGACAAGGCTATGGAAGCCTTTGCCTGAGAATATACATGGAAATCTGGAGAGAACAATGAGCGATAAAATCGCCCTGGTAACCGGGGCTAGCCGTGGAATCGGCAAAGCGATTGCCACGGCGCTGTCGGCGCAGGGTATGACGGTGATTGGCACCGCCACGACAGAGGCGGGCGCTGAAGCGATCACTGCCTATTTGAAAGAGGCCGGCAATGCCGGTTGTGGCATGGCGTTGAATGTATCCGACGCGGAGTCAGTGGATACTGTGATCAAGGCGATCAACGAGCAATTTGGCGCGCCGACGGTATTGATCAACAATGCCGGGATCACCAAAGACAATATCATGATGCGAATGAAGGACGATGAGTGGTTCGACGTGATCGATACCAACCTCAATTCTCTCTATCGTCTGTGCAAAGCCTGCCTGCGCGGCATGACGAAGGCGCGGTGGGGCCGTATCGTCAATATCAGCTCAGTGGTCGGTTCCATGGGTAACGCCGGTCAGGCTAACTATGCAGCCACCAAGGCAGGTATGAACGGGTTTTCCCGTGCTCTGGCCCGGGAAGTGGGGTCGCGTAATATCACCGTAAACAGCGTGGCCCCGGGCTTTATCGATACCGATATGACTGCCAAACTGCCGGAAGAGCAGCGCACGGCGCTGGCCTCTCAGATTCCATTGGCGCGCCTTGGGCAGCCGGAAGAAATTGCGGGTGTGGTAGCCTTCCTAGTCAGTGATGCGGCGGCGTACGTGACCGGGGATACCATCCACGTGAACGGCGGCATGTATATGGCGTAAACATTTGTTGTATGGGATATTTTTGCCAGAAATAGGGTGAATTCAGTAAAATCCTGTGCACAAATTTGAAATCACGGGGTACAATGCCGTCCATAATTTTGGGTGGTAGTTTATACGGGTTTTCATCACGGCTTCTGCCTCTACGGCAGCTCCGGTAAAAACCGGCAAATACCGATTCATTAAACTAGGAGTCAATAACGACATGAGTAGCATTGAAGAACGCGTCAAGAAGATTGTTGCCGAGCAACTGGGCGTTAAAGAAGAGGACGTACAGGAGTCAGCTTCTTTCGTCGAAGATCTGGGCGCGGATTCTCTGGATACCGTTGAGCTGGTGATGGCGCTGGAAGAGGAATTCGAGACTGAAATTCCCGACGAAGAGGCCGAAAAAATCACCACTGTGAAACTGGCCATCGATTACATCAAGGAAAACCTGCAGTAATCACACGCCATTAGAGCGTAACCGGTCTACAAAAAGCCGTTTCTATTGTTTAATAGAGCGGCTTTTTTTTTGGCGCCGGAATAGTGAGAAGATAGGCGCGACTGAACGGAATCTACAGGGGCAGAGAATGTTGAGAAGAAGAGTCGTTGTTACCGGAATGGGCATGGTGACCCCATTGGGTAATAACCTAGACGAGACTTGGAAAAATATCTGCGCGGGCAAAAGCGGTATTGGCCCCATCGAGAGTTTCGACGTCAGCGCATTTTCTACCCGGTTTGGCGGCTCTATAAAGGATTTTGACGTCAGTCCTTATCTGGAGGCGAAGGAAGCCAAGCGTTTTGATCCTTTTATCCACTATGGCATGGCTGCGGCGATACAGGCGCTCGAAGACAGTGGTCTGGTGATCACCGAGAGCAACGCTGATCGAGTCGGCGCAGCGATTGGTTCCGGCATCGGCGGTATTGGTCTGATTGAAAAAAGCCGTCATATTCTCGATAAATCCGGTCCGCGCAAGCTGTCGCCGTTCACGGTGCCGGGTGCGATTATCAATATGCTCGGCGGGTTGCTGTCCATTCGTTACAACATGCGTGGCCCCAATATAGCCATTAGCACGGCTTGCACAACGGGTACCCACAATATCGGTGTAGCCGGTCGTATGATCGCCTACGGCGATGCCGATGCGATGGTGGTCGGCGGTGCTGAGCTGGCAACCACCCCGGTTGGTTTGGGTAGTTTTGCTGCAGCGCGAGCCATGTCGACCCGCAACGACGATCCACAGGCGGCCTCACGCCCATGG
>JBFHCW010000236.1:0-3990 GCA_041585035.1 Litorivivens sp. | reverse complement strand
GCGCTGATGGCGGCGGGTGCGTGTGTCTTTCTGTTCAGAGATCACCTTCATCACAGCAAAACCCGGCCGTAGAAAGGCAATGAAACTTTCACAAGGGCAGGGCAACGTTCCATGCTGAGACTGGTAAGGCGGCTGCGCAGCAACGGCAGTAACGACGATACCCAAAGCAAGCTCATGCGCCAGTTGGTGCAATTGCGCTGGATGGCGGTGCTTGGGCAACTCCTGACGATTCTTGTGGCGCACTACAGTTTTGGCGTGGCGCTGCCGCTCAACGCCATGCTGTCGGTACTGGCCGGGCTGGTTGTTTTTAATGGCGTGTATGAAATCAGCCTGCGAGTAGGGCGGCGTATCCATGCAGCGGAGCTTTTCTTCGGCCTGCTGGTAGACATGGCCACGCTGACCTTCCAGCTCTATTTCAGCGGCGGCGCGACCAACCCCTTTGTTTACCTCTATGTCTTACAGGTAGGGCTGGCGGCGGTATTGATGGCAGCGCCCTTGGCCTGGACCTTACTCGGCGTCGCTACACTGTGTTTTCTCTGGCTCGCCGAATCAGCCAAACCGCTGGATCTGCCGCTCGACTACCATCTGGGCTTTGAAAGCTTCTATGTGCAGGCCATGTTTATCTGTCTGCTGCTCAACGCCGCTTTGCTCGTCATATTCGTCAACCGGATTACCCGAACACACCGCGAGCGGGATGCGCGGCTGGCTGAGCTGCGTCAGCGCGCCGCCGAGGAAGAGCATATTCTGCGAATGGGTTTGCTGGCCTCCGGGGCTGCCCATGAGTTGGGAACGCCACTGGCTACCATCGCCGTGCTGCTCGGTGACTGGCGTCATATGCCGGAACTTGCAGACAACCCCGACCTCAATCAGGATATTGAAGAGATGCAGGCCCAGGTACGCCGCTGCAAATCCATTGTCAGCGGCATACTGATGTCAGCCGGTGAAACCCGGGGCGAGTCCTCGGGAGAAACCACCGTCCATGAATTTTTTGATGAGCTGATCGCCGAGTGGACTGAAACCCGTAAAAGCCGTGAGCTGCATTTTGAAAATCGCTTTGGGGAGGATCTGGATATCGCCTCCGATTCGGTGCTCAAACAGACAGTGTGCAATCTGCTGGATAATGCACTGGAAGCGTCGCCCATGTGGGTTGGGCTTGAAGTGTCTCGGGATCACGATGATGTGCTGATCCGCGTGTTTGATCGTGGCCCTGGCTTTGCGGGCGAGGTCTTCGAACGGCTCGGCCAACCCTACCAATCTACCAAGGGGCGGCCGGGCAGCGGGCTCGGGCTGTTTCTGGTGTTCAACGTAGTGAGAACACTCGGCGGCGAAGTGCAGACCAATAACCTGCCGAATGGCGGGGCAGAGGTAATTCTACGGCTTCCCCTGGAAGCGCTGCTGCTAAAGGAGGATTAAGGGCATGACCGACAGTGAAAAGACCCTGCTGCTGGTAGAAGACGATGCCGCCTTTGCACGCACATTGGGCCGATCGTTTGAACGACGTGGCTACAAGGTGGTCAATGCCAGCAGTCTTGAAACAACCCAACAGGCGCTTGAAGAATGCACGCCCACCCACGCGGTTGTCGATTTGAAACTTGATGGCGAGGCCTCCGGCCTGGCCTGCGTGCAAGCTCTGCATGAACAGGATCCGGATATGCTGATTGTCGTATTGACCGGCTACGCCAGCATTGCCACGGCGGTTGAGGCGGTCAAACTGGGTGCCTGCCACTATTTGGCAAAGCCCTCCAATACCGACGACATTGAAGAAGCCTTCAACAGTGCAGAGGGCAACGCAGACGTTGAAATCAAAGGCCGGGCGACTTCCATTAAGACTCTGGAGTGGGAGCGAATCCACCAGACCCTGGCAGAAACGGATTTCAATATATCCGAAACCGCGCGGCGTTTGGGTATGCATCGGCGCACGCTCGCCCGAAAGCTCGCCAAACAACAGGTTAAATAAACGGACAGGATATGAACGACCCGAAACGCGAAGATACATTGGATCAACAACACCCAAACACGCAAAGTGAAAAGGGTGCAGACAAACCGCTGGGCTTTTTCGAAGTGCTTATTCAGGGCATCGCCCTGATATTTGCCATTCAGAATCATGCCGGGCGCAAACGCCTAATGGATCTCGCCGAAACCAACCCACTGCCGGTAGTCATAGCCGGGCTGGCATCTACCGTGTTGTTTTTCTCGTTTTGTTTTTTGAGCTCGCAGTTTTTCATCTACATTCTCAGTAAATAAATACCCATTTAATTCAATAGGCTGCGATCGATTCCTCAGCAGGGATTGAGGTGTTGTAGTGCGAATTAAAAGCCACAGATTGCTGATTTCCTCGACGATTTGCTCGCGTAATGTGTCCCGCCGCACCCCGGGTGGTACCTGCCGGGCGACAAGGGTCAGGGTTGCTTTGACAAGCCTGCGCTAATTCGTATATAAATAAATAACACATTATATTTATATATGAAGGAAAACGAGGCAGCCTATGGAGACGCCCAATGTCAAACCAAAGGGCAACGACCGGGAACGGGTACTGACCCAGTCCGTGCTTGCAGCCGCCGAAGGATTGCAGTTGCGAGACAAGGATCTTGCCGCGGTTCTGGGGGTATCTCCCAGTATGGTGAGCAACTATCGGCGTCACGGTGCTGTGCTGGACGAAGACAAAACTCCCTATCATCTGGGCATCGCCTTTATTCGGATATTTCGCTCGCTCGCCGGCATTGTGGGTACACGACCGGAACACCTGCGTGGCTGGTTTCACAGTGACAACCGGGATCTGGGCGGCACTCCCTCTACACTGGTAAAAAAACCCGAAGGCCTGTACCTCACGCTCCAGTATCTCGATGCCAACCGGGCCGTTATTTAATCAGAGTCGCGCTCGTTGCCGATCCTGGCGCTGTGTCGAGCACCAGGCCACGATAGCGACCAAAAATCTGGTTTCCGGCAATCTCCGTGATCACGACATCCTCGAACGCTTACTCGAGGACAACAAGCCTCCTATCCCCGATGATGCAAAGCACCTGCACTGGCTGGCAGCTACACCTTTTCGGTATTTTCGCGCGTTCGAGAGTCGCTTTGGGCCGAAAGGGCGGCGAGGCGTTTGGTATGGCGCGGCGAAAGAGGAGGTGGCGTTGAGAGAATTTACGTACCATCGCCTGCGATTTTTCGCTGCCTACGATGGTGAAAAACCGCATACGCTGACGGTCAGCCTGATTCAGGCAAACCTTGCCACGACAAAAGCGTTGGATCTCACCACGCCCGCTTTCGACGCGAGACGCCAACTCCTTGAAGACCCCAGGCACTACGGCGAATGTCATCGCATCGCGGAAAAGGCATTGGAGGAGGGCGTTGAACTCATCGTCTACAACAGCGCACGAACCCCGCCGTCCTTCAGCAACCGCACCTGTCATGCGGTCATTCAGCCCGCCGGGTTTGGCTCGCCGTCAATTCGAAGCGACGCTGCCAGAACTGTGAGCATTACGATTTCTGAGGGTATGGTAAGGGCATCTTTCGACGCTACTCGGCGATTTATCGAGTTTGCGGCGAGCAGTTTGAGCTGGCAGGAAAAGGCCCAGTAAAATGCAAGGCCGGAACAAGCCGGCCTTGCTCAATAGCGTGGTTTAACTCAAACCGAGGGCTTTCGCCTCCCGGGCAAGAATGCTGCTCACCTCCGGCACGTCTTTGACCCGGTTTATCAGCCCGGCGAGATTTGGCCAGCGCGAGGCGTCCACTTCATAGCCCGCGTAACCCGCGTTGTAGAAGGGGCTGGCGATGCTCATATCCGCCATGGTGAAATCACCAAAGACAAAGCCCTCGGCAGGAACTTTGCTTTCAAGGTAGTCCAGCAAAGGCGGCAGTTTTTTGTCGATGATCTTGGCAACCAGCTCTTCGTCGGGTTCTTGCTTAAAGGCGAAGGGACGCATAAAGCGCTGAAAGAAAATGCCCGCGGCCAACTCCGCTACCGCTCCGGTACACAAGTCTTCATACCAG
>JBFHCW010000235.1:0-4007 GCA_041585035.1 Litorivivens sp. | reverse complement strand
GGCCCCATTTTCGTATTACAATACGCGCAAAATTTCACAGGGCCAGTTGAGTATGGGCAGTCAGAACCGGGACAAGAAATACAAACGCATATTGTTGAAATTGAGCGGCGAAGCGCTGATGGGCGAGCTGGGCTACGGGATCGACCCGAAGGTGCTGGATCGCATGGCGCTGGAAATCGGTCAGCTGGTCGGTATTGGCGTCCAGGTGGGTCTGGTCGTCGGCGGCGGCAACCTGTTTCGCGGTGCGGCCCTCAATGCCGCAGGGCTGGATCGGGTAACGGGCGACCATATGGGTATGCTTGCCACCGTGATGAATGGTCTGGCGCTGCGCGACGCGCTGGAGCGCAGCAATATCAAATCCCGGGTGATGTCGGCCATTCCCATGAGCGGCGTGGTGGATCACTACGACCGCCGCAAGGCTATCCGTTCCCTGGAGCGCGGTGAAGTCGTAATATTCTCGGCAGGCACCGGTAACCCCTTCTTTACGACCGACTCCGCAGCCTGTCTGCGCGGTATTGAGATGGAAGCTAACCTCGTCCTTAAGGCGACGAAAGTGGATGGTGTGTATAGTGCGGACCCGATGAAGGATCCCGGTGCGGTACGCTATGACCACCTCACCTATGACGAGGTGCTGGACAAGAAACTGGAAGTGATGGATTTGACTGCCATCTGCCTGTGCCGTGATCACAGTATGCCGCTGCGGGTTTTTGCCATGGAGCAGAAGGGCGCCCTGTTGAGCATTGTGGTGGGTGGCAAGGAAGGTACGCTGGTAAGCGAATCACAGGAGACAAGTGAGTGATTGAAGACATAAAAAAAGACGCCGCTGAGCGCATGAGCAAGTCTGTCGACGTACTGGGGCAGAACTTCAACAAGATTCGTACCGGCCGGGCCCACCCCAGCCTGCTGGATTCCATCAAGGTGGATTACTACGGTTCGGACACGCCGTTGAGCCAGGTGGCTAATATCAATGTGGAAGACGCCCGTACCTTGTCGGTGATTCCCTGGGAAAAAAACATGGTGCCGGCTATTGAGAAGGCCATCATGAAGTCAGATCTGGGGCTCAACCCCAGCACCGCCGGCGCCAATATCCGCATTCCCATGCCGATGCTGACCGAAGAAACGCGCAAGGGTTATATTAAACAGGCTCGCCATGAGGCGGAAAACGCACGGGTTTCAGTGCGCAATATTCGCCGTGACGCGCTGGGTGATTTCAAGGACCTGATAAAAGAAAAAGCAATCAGCGAGGACGAAGAGCGTCGTGCAGCGGATGATATCCAGAAGCTGACGGACAAATACATCGCTGAAATTGATCGTGAGCTGGCTGAAAAAGAAAAAGACCTGATGGAAATCTGAGCCGGCTCATGAGTTCTGATGCCAGCCCTGATACTTCTCCCACTGAAGTCTCCAAGCTAGTACCGCGTCATGTTGCCATCATAATGGATGGCAACAATCGCTGGGCCAAACTGCACAATCTGAAAGACTACGCTGGCCACCGGGCTGGCGTAGAGACCATTCGCGGTGTGCTGGACGAGTTCCAGAAAGCCGGTGTCGAGATTGTTACGCTGTTTGCCTTCAGCAGCGAAAACTGGAAGCGCCCTTCATCTGAAGTGAGTGCGTTGATGAAGCTGTTTTCCAACTATCTGGACAGTGAAATCCGCAAGCTCAACAAGGACGGAGTGCGGTTGCGTTTTATCGGCCGCCGGGATCGGCTGTCGAACACCCTGCTTAAAAAAATGGATTACGCGGAACAGGCGACCCGAGCCAACAAGCGGACCTGCTTGAATATCGCGCTGGATTACGGCGGTCAGTGGGATATTGCCCAGGCTGCCCGTCAATTGGCCGAAGAGGTAGCGCGCGGTGAGCGCACGCCGGACTCGGTAACGGAAGAAACCCTGGCAGCGCGCCTGAGTACTGCGCACCTGCCTGACCCGGACCTGTGTATTCGCACGGCTGGCGAACACCGCCTCAGCAACTTCCTGCTGTGGCAGCTTGCCTATGCCGAATATTACTTCTGCAATGCGCTGTGGCCGGATTTTGACGCCGAACAGGTGCGGCTGGCGCTGCGCAGTTACGCCGATCGCGAGCGGCGATTCGGTGGCCGGCTGGATAATAATCAATCTGATGAGGACCAGGATCGTGCTTAAGCAACGGGTGATAACCGCCGTAGCCATCGTTCTGCCGCTGCTGGCAGCGCTGGTATGGCTAGAGCCCGCGCCGTTGATGGCTCTGTTTGCCCTGGTGGTGGTGGGTGCAGCCTGGGAGTGGTCGGATATGTCTGGCATTCGAACGCCGGGGCTGCGCGGCCTGTACTGCCTGATTGTCGCGGCTGGCATGACCGGCTTTACGTTCCAGGCCAATCTGTTTAATGCGGTGCCCAATATCGAATTGGTGCGCGATGCCATGCATGTGGCCGTGATTTTCTGGGCGATCGCCCTATTGTGGGTGATGGGATACCCCGGCAGCGCGGGCCTTTGGGGCAGTGTTGTGGTCCGTGCCTTGATGGGGCTGGTGGTCTTGCTGCCGACCTGGCTGGCACTCTATTACCTGCGGCTGCAGGGGCAGGGCGCGCTGCTGATTCTTTATGTGTTGGTGGTGGTGGTGGCTGCCGATGTGGGGGCCTATTTTGCCGGGCGCGCCTGGGGGCGGGCCAAGTTGGCGGTGAATGTCAGTCCGAACAAATCCTGGGCCGGCTTCTGGGGTGGTCTGGCAGCGAGCCAGGCACTGGCGCTGGTCGCCGGGCTGTTCTGGCCGGGTGGTCTCCCGGTGGAGCTGCCGGTATTTATGGTGCTGTCGGGCGTAGCCTCGCTGGCATCCGTGTTGGGTGATTTGCTGGAAAGCATGATCAAGCGTCATCGAGGCATCAAGGACAGTGGCAATCTGTTGCCGGGCCACGGCGGGCTGATGGATCGACTGGACAGCCTGACGGCGGCGATTCCGGTCTTTACGCTGGGGATGCTGGTTGTTGGCTGGTAACCCGTGGCTATGAATTGTAGAGCGCTTTTATGGAGTTAGTAACCATACTCGGGTCGACCGGTTCGATCGGTGTCAGCACGCTGGATGTGCTGGCCCGGGAGCCCGACCGTTTTCGGGTATTCGCGCTGACCGCCAATACCGGTGTGGCCGATATGCTGCAACAGGTGATGGCTGTCAGGCCGCGTTTTGCGGTGATGCGCTGCGAACAGTCTGCGGAGCAGTTGCGCCAGGCGCTGGCCCACAACCGGGTCGATGAGACCGAAGTGCTGGCTGGCGAGCGCAGCCTGTGTGAGGTGGCCGCAGCGCGGGAAGTGGACGTGGTTATGGCCGCGATTGTCGGCGGCGCCGGGCTTGAGCCGACGCTGGCGGCGGTGAATGCCGGGAAAAAGGTGTTGCTGGCGAACAAGGAAGCGCTGGTAATGGCCGGACAGTTGTTTATGGATGCGGTGGAAGAAGCCAATGCGGTTCTGCTGCCCATCGACAGTGAGCACAATGCCATTTTCCAGTGTCTGGATGACGGCAGTCGCCGCGATTTGCCTTCGCAGGGGGTTAAACGCATCCTGCTGACCGGGTCGGGCGGCCCCTTCCGGGAAACGCCCGCTGAAGCGCTCTATCATGTGACGCCGGATCAGGCCTGTGCCCACCCCAACTGGTCGATGGGGCGCAAGATTTCGGTGGATTCCGCCACCATGATGAACAAAGGTCTGGAGTTGATTGAGGCCTGCTGGCTGTTTGACACCCCAGCCGACAACATTGATGTGGTGGTTCACCCGCAGAGCATTATTCACTCGATGGTTGAATATATCGACGGGTCGGTGCTGGCCCAGCTGGGCAATCCCGATATGCGCACACCGATCGCCCATGCTCTGGCCTGGCCTGAGCGAATGCCCTCCGGGGTGGGCAGTCTGGATATCATTGCCCAGGGGCGGCTGGATTTCGAGGCGCCGGACGAGGTTCGCTTTCCTTGCCTGCGCCTGGCCCGCGAGGCGGTCGAACGTGGTGGCACCTCGGCCATTTTGCTGAATGCGGCCAAT
>JBFHCW010000234.1:0-4027 GCA_041585035.1 Litorivivens sp. | reverse complement strand
CAGCGACAGTGAGGTCAGGCTGACTTCCGGCTTGGCGGCATCGCGCATCCAGGCGCAGCCGTTTACCAGCAGTGAAAACGCGAGCACAAAAAAACCGCTCGCCTTGGCGAGCGGTTTGATCACATCCACAGCGGACATATTATTGACCGGTCGGGATCAGACTCAACTCAACACGGCGGTTCTGAGCGCGGCCTGCAGCACTGTCATTGCTGGCGATAGGATCACGCGGCCCCATGCCGGCAGTGCGCACGCGACTGGCGGCAACGCCACTGTTGAGGAAGAACCGGGCAACACTTTCGGCGCGCTGCTCGGACAAGCTCTGGTTGTACTCGAAGCTACCGGTAGAGTCGGTGTAACCATTGATCTGCAGCAAGGTCTTGTCGAATTCCTTGACGACCTCAACGACGCTGTTCAGCACGTCGGTGAAGGACGGCTTGAGCGAGGAGCTGCTGGTATCAAAGGTGATGTTACCGGGCATGATCAGCTTGATGGTGTCACCAATGCGCTCAACCCGAACGCCGGTCGCCTCAAGCTGCTGACGCAGTCTGGCTTCCTGGGTATCCATGTAGTAGCCAGCACCTGCGCCCACCGCGGCACCTGCCAGCGCGCCCTGCTTGATGGCCTTGTTTTTGTCCTTACCGGCGGTTGCCGCACCGATGGCAGCGCCTGCCAAGGCACCAAGACCGGCACCTTTAGCAGTATTGCTGGTTTTCTTTTCGCCGGTATAGGGGTCGATGGTACAACCCGCAACCGCCAACGCCAGAGCAACACTGGCGATGCGTACTAGCCATGTAGATTTCATTGGAGAATTCCCCTTACTTAAAAATGTGGTTAATAATCACAGATTGTGAGACCAGAATGCGAGTGTAAAAACTGTCGCCCACGCATTCTGCGTACTATTGCCGTTTTTTTACTGCTCCTGTCCGGCTACAGGCCGGGCGGCTGCCAGCGGCCATCACCGTCGGCATCCACATAAATCGGGTTTGCCAGAGCAATGGGCTCGAGCCCCGGTAACAGCTTGGCGTAAACCGGCGTCGCCGGCCCCATTGCTTCGACAACCACCACGCTATCACGGCGAAGATGAATCGTCTCTGAATAAACGCCACCGGCACTAACTTTTCGGGTGTGCCGCAAGCGACCGTTGACATAGATATTGAGATCTTCAACCGCAACCCAGGGCGCAGCATCGATACGAATGGTGATCTGCTGCTCCGCACCTTGCAGATTGGCGCCAATAATGGATTCCCCGCCCTGCGTAATGCTGAGCAGAGGACCACTGGTCAGATAAAGTGCACCGCGTCTGACGGCTTCGACCACAGCCTTGTCATTGCGTCCGGGACCACGCTTGGGCACATCAAGGTAGTTGCGCGGAATCCCTATCGGTTCGGCGAGCTCGTGGGAATCGCTGTTGCCGGTCGCCTTAATGCGGTAACCCTGATTCAACAGCGCCAGCCAGTCGCGGCGGATTTCCAGATAAGCGGCCACCTGATCACCGTTGAGGATTTCCATGGCATCGAAATCGATATCGCGAAAGCCCTCCGGGCCCGCTTCCAGCAGGCTTTGGTTGCGCGAGTGTTTTAACGGCAGCGACGACTCGAAGGCGACGCTCTGCGACAGGTGATCGAAGAAGGCCAGATCGTCGTCGAGGCCACCGTTGGAGCGCGGATGATTAAGCTGAAACAGGGCGTCGGGGTAACGGTGACGCGTTTCTGCAATCAGGCTGTGCAGGCGGCGATCCTCAACCCGCGGCACCCCGCCGGCAAACAGATCACTGCGCTCGGCGATCGGAAAGATATTGCTGTGCCCGATAGAGGTCGGCACGGTCTCCGTGCGCGCCATGCCGGTCAGCTCCGAACCGGTGACCAGATGTATTCGCTCCTGCAAACCGCTGTCGGCCAGCACTGCCTGTCCTTCGACGATGCGGTTGTGCTCGGTCAGCACCATAATGTCCGCATCCTGCGCGGCAAAGCTGCGCAGTTGTTCCAACAACGGCAAGCTGGAATCAAAGCTGCCTTCGGCGTGCACATGAAAATCTGCACTGGCCCATTCGCTTTCATGCACCCTGGCCGGGGCGTCGATTATCAGACTGGATACTTCGCCGGGGCGCACAAGGATTTGCGCCCGGCTAACGTCATATTCCAGCCCCCGACTGGCAAACACTTCGTACTTGCCCGGTGGCAGAAACACCAATTCCGGATCAGAATCGATGCCCGCCAGCGAGACCGTCTGACTCACCAACGAGTGCGCCACGGGCAGACCATTTTCACGGAAGTCGAGCAGGCCAGCGCCAATGCGCGGCGACGGCGTGCCCTCGAGGCCGTGGAAAGTCAGCTTCATGGTCTCGCCGCGAGGCAGGCGCAGCTCACTGCGCTGGGTAAACTGCAACGCCCCCATGTCCGGGCCGTCACTCAGGTTGTGTGTCTGGGTCAGTGTTTCACCCCAGGGGCTGCGCGCCGTGAGCGAAACACGCTGCAAGCCCTTGGGCAGGCGCAGGGAAAAACGCCCCGGCTCGGTGATACGACGGTGGCTGACGGGGTGCCCCTGATCGTTGAACAGGGCCAGCGCCACCGGCGCCGCATTCACACTGCCTTCCAGCACCGCCCCTTCATAGAGCTGATCAGTAATGGCTGCGACGTCCGCGTGCTTGCCCGGCACCACCCGGAAGTGAACCACCATGCGCTCACCCACTTTCAGATCCATCAGCTGACTTTGCACCATCTGCCACATGCCCGGCTTTTCACTGTCCCACCACAGCGGGCGGGTCATCCAGCCGTGCATACTGTATTCCGGCAGGGCAATCTGAAAGGTGGGCAGCGCGTGATCAACACCTTCGGTATCGGTCAGATAGGCGGAGGCCAGTTGAACACCATAACTCAGCGGCTCTGTCGCGGCGTGACTCCCGACCAGCACACTCCAGTCAGCCGGCATCATGCCCGCCACCAGCGAAAACACATTGTGGCGATCGATGTAGGGGTGATCGAAACCCAGACTGTACGCGGAATTGGTGGTCGACAAGGTAAACGGCGACAGCGATCGATGAGGATAAAGGGTCAACAACCCACTCATGCTGACCGCACGCCCCTTCGCTACCCGCTCCACCTCAATCCACATGGAAAGCGCACCGGGATCCTTGCGGTCCAGCACATAACGAATGGTCTGGCGTAGACCGCCATCTTCACCGCGCACGATGACTTCAGCGCGGCCTTTGCGCGCGCTGCTGTCAATGCGCTGCGCGCGGATTGCCTTTTCCTTGGCCAGACCGGTTAGCAGATTGGCGTAGGACCACTGATCATCGGCGCGATCGCAAAAACCAAAATCGATCAGGGTACCGCCGCCGGCCACAATGCCACTGTCGTGATCAACCGCACTGACCGCCGCACAGAGGCGACCGTCGCTCAGCCACCAGTCGCCGCGCCCGGCAATAGCGTCTGGCCCGCTTCGCGGGACGTTTTCCACGTTTGACGCATCCAGTTGAAACGCGGTGTAAGTGCCGTCAGTCGAAGCCAGAACAGCCCCTGAAAAAGCAAAGCCGAGCAATAATGCCCGGCTCCACGCTGCGTACAGTTTTGTCATGCTAAATACCGCTGTTTGTTACGCACCCATGATGAAAATGCAGATCACACTGCCAAGTGCGACCAGATAGGACAGTGAGCGCAGGATGTCACGATCCGCCATATAGAACACCGCATGCAATACACGGGCAACGACAAATACAATGGAAACAGTGGCCAATTGCTCCTGCGGCACGCCGGAGACAAACGCAGCGACCAGTGCAGCAGTAAACAGAATCAGGCCTTCCCAGGCATTCTGTTGGGCGGCAAAGACACGAGCGGCCAAACCAGTCGACTGAGCATATTGCTGACGCGGGTTTTTGTTGTCGGCGCTACCCAGCTCCTTGTGGCGAGCATAGCCGCCAATGAAGGAGAGTACGGTCGGGATCAGGGCAGTAATCATCAAGCACCAGAGTGCAGTAGTCATAGCAGGTTCCTTGTTATTGTGGCGTTTTAGTTATTAAGCACCCGACAAT
>JBFHCW010000233.1:0-4043 GCA_041585035.1 Litorivivens sp. | reverse complement strand
CTCACCGAACGCGCTGTCATCTTTAATACGGTAGTCACCAATGTTCCCGGGCCACCCGTACAGTTGTATTTCTGCGGCGCTGAACTGGTGGATGGCTTGAGCCTCGGGCCGCTGCTGCCCGGGGTGGGCCTGTTCCATGTGGTCTACAGCTCGGTACAGAACAAGAAAGGGTCGATCGCCGTTTCGTTTAATGCCTGCCGCGAGCAGATGCCCGACCCATCGTTCTATGCCGAGTGTATAGAGGAGTCTTTTGAAGAGCTGAAAGCCGCCACACTGAAAAAGTAAGCCGTGTAAGGCAGGGCCTCAAGGCCCTCCTTAAGCCAATTTAAGGTGGCGGTCGCCATACACGCAGTAACGATTCTTACCGCCGCGCTTGGCCTGATACATGGCTTCATCGGCACATTTCAGCACGCTGGAAAAGTAGTCGTCGAGTGGCAGGGTGTTGGTCGACATCTCCTTACCATCGAGGATCAGCACACCGATGCTGCACCCGATCTGTAATTTTTTCCCCTTGAAGGGAAAGGGCTCGCGCAGGCTGGTGCAAATTCGGGACGCCAGCGTTTCAACCTCTTCGCGCTGCGCAACGTTATCAATCAGGACCACAAATTCATCGCCGCCCAATCGGGCAACCATTTCACCACTCCCCATCAAGTTCTGTAAACGCCTTGATGACTCACGCAGTACGTGATCACCCGCATCATGGCCAACGCTATCATTCACGGCCTTGAAGCCATCCAGATCGATAAATAGCAGTGCCAGGGATCGAGTGCGCCCGGTATCCCAGAGTATAGATCTTAGTTGCTCATCAAAATAAGCCCTGTTGGGCAGTTTGGTCAGCACGTCGTGGCGGGCCTTGTGTTCAGCTTGCGCCTTCTGGTGTTTGTGGATGATGATTTCTGATAAAAGTCCACGGTTGCGAAGCGTAAGAATAATGACTACCGCACTTACCAGCATCGCAATCTGAATGGAGATGCGGATCGTTCTTTCGGCGGATTGAATCTGACGCGCCAGCTCCCGGTTGCTCGCCTGGATACGGGCCTTCTGCGCGCCCACCAGACTTTCCAGTTCAAGCGTCAGGTTTTTTAGCGTCGGCGTAATACTGGTGCGCATCAAATGACTATCTGCTCGCCAGTCTGAACCGGAATGAATACCGACCACCTGATTCAAATAGGCACGGTAGTCCATCAGCTGCTGAGTAAATTCATCGAGCAATTCCAACAGCGTGGGCTGCGCTCGCAACAATTCGTCGCGCAGTTCTCGTTGATACTGGTCGACTCCTTCCAGGTACAAATTCATTTCGGCAATCGCGCTGTCGTTGCGAAAGGCCAGATAGCTGCGCAACTGACTGATTACCATTGCCCAGTTGTACAACAGTGCGTCGTTTAATTCGCCGGTTTTTTGCAAGCCCTGCTGATCTGACTCCAGACTGATTTCATTGAGCACGTGCGTCATTTCCTGACTCAGCGGCTCCATCCAATCCGCAGCAATACCCATTGCCGGCATATTGCGTTTTAAATTAGAGGCGAATTCCAGCATCTGCTGATTGTGGGCTTTTATCTCATCCACCAGCGTTCGAATCACCTGCAGTTGATTGGCATCGCGCGGCTCTTCATTGAGGCGGGTTAGCTCGATCAGTTCGTCCAGAGTGGCATCGATATCCGCCACTTTTTCACCGTAAAGTTCAATACTGTCTTGATCCTGCTCGACCATGTAGTTACCGAGCACACTGAGGCTGTGATAGAAGTGCGTAGTCAACTGCATGGCGCTCAGCATTTTGGGTTGATACTGTTCGGTAACGCGCTCCAGTTTCTGCTGGGTATTCGAGAAGCTGATTAACGAAACCAGCGCAATCGATACCAAGAGCACAGCGACCAGGCTAGTGGCGGTTATCAGCTTTTCCCGCGTTCCGAATTGACTCATCGTTATTCTCGCTTAGAGGCACTGTAGACCTGAGAAAAAATGTAATCCCGATTGGCTACATGGCGGTGACAGTTGGCGCAGTTTTCCTCGACCTGCGGATTGCTGCTGTTGCCTCGCAGCAGAACACGGCCGTTCGCATCGAACTGCAGGTATTCCCAATCGCCGTTGGCGGCATCGTAACCCGGCTCGTGTTTCACCATCGCAGTCACACTTAAGGGCGCACCGGGCTTGCCTGCTTCAACAGAAAAGTTTTCTTTGAGGATGGTGGCGCCGACTGAGTAATCTGCATACGGCGGAAGCTCTTCAAATTCGTCCGGGTCTTCATACCAGGTAATGTACTGCAGGTAATTATTCTGGTACGTCTCTTCACCCTTATCGGTATAGACCGTAATAAACTGATTCCAGTGCAAACCCGAAAATTCAAAACCGGTAAGACGAGTCCAGGTATTGCGGTAGTCTTTCATTGTCGTGCGATCTGCTGTGGGAACCTCAAACATTTTCACCCGATAGGGAGAGGTTTGATCTTCGGCCAGTGAAGTCAGTACCGTCATGAACGCAATAAAGACTGCAGATCGTTTCATTCGACTGGCACTCCGTTGCCGGACCTTGAGCTAAGTACAATTTGTCCGCGTGGCTTTCCTTTCTTGACGATCTGTTTGCTCCAACTGCGCTTGTCATTTAAATCAATGACAACCTGTTCGTAGTTAGGAATGCGCAGTATGACGTGCTCAGCATTGTCAGGCAGATCGCTGAGATCAATAGCGTAGTTTTTCTGGTCCGGTCGGAATTCAACGACCCGGTAAAATGCCGCCGGAAACGTTGCTATGTAGGTGCGCATCTTGGGATGAATTTTGCAGCCCACCCGAATAACGGATTGTTCCTTCCAGTTAACGGGTATGGAGGTTTCTCCGCCCGGACTCATTAAACCAATATCAAAGCTGGCGCCGTTTTTGATATCGTTTGCGAACACGTTGTGGTTAACGTCGTCGGAATTTTTGAAGGTGACCGACCCACCGGGGGCTGCGACAACCAGTGATTGCGTAAAGGTTTTGTCAATCTGATCGATTTCCGCCGGAGGCAGTTCGTGACGATCGGCTGGCACATAAAGCACACCCACCCGCGGTGGGCGTTTATCAAAGTCTACGCTTGCTGTCCCAGGCATATCGGCGTTGGCGCGAGCTGTCAGTGCGCCTATCACGACAGCCAGGACCCAAAGCCCTGTCTGTACCGGAAAATGTTTACGCCCCATAACGGAATGTCTCCTTAAGATGTTTTAGTTCGGTATCGCAGGTCTTTTGACAAGAACCGGACTTTCCAGCGCGCCGAGGAAAGCAATCAGGTCGGCAATTTCTTTTGCGCTGAGGTTGAGCGGTTTAATAAGGTCACTGCGATTGACCGGAGTATTGCCACCGCGATTGTAAAATTCTATTACCGCTTCCAGACTGGGAAGTGAGCCATCGTGCATATAGGGCGCGCTCAATGTAACGTTGCGCAGCCCCGGCGTTTTGAACGCACCGTGTAGATGCGGCGCAGCAACCACTTCGGCTCGTCCCGGATCACTGCCTTCCATACCCAGATTGTGAAAACTGTCATCGGTAAGATTCGGTCCGCTGTGGCACTGACTGCACTGGGCTTTTCCCGCAAACAAGTCAAAGCCCCTTTGCGCTTCGGGACTCATCGCGGTGGTATCGCCTTCCAGATAGCGATCAAAGGGTGCGTTGTCGCTGACGATGGCACGCATAAAGGACGCGAGCGCCCGGCCAATGTATTCCGGACCAATATCAGCTTCGTTATAAATGGCCGAAAATTCGCCGCGGTAGTAGTCGACTTTGGTTAAGCGCTCGACAAGCACTTCAAGCGGCATATTCATTTCGACCGCAGATGCTATCGGCATCAGCGATTGCTCTTCCAGTGATGCCGCGCGACCATCCCAGAGAAAGACACTGCCCCAGGCGAGGTTATAGAGAGAGGGTGTGTGGCGATCCAGCGGTTTTCCATCCAGCGCGGCGCTCAGCGTCAAGCCATCGCCAAAACCGAGATCCGGATTGTGACAACTGGCGCAGGAGCGATCCTGCTTAGCCGATAATCGCGGATCAAAGAACAGCGTCTTTCCCAGCTGGACT
>JBFHCW010000232.1:0-4054 GCA_041585035.1 Litorivivens sp. | reverse complement strand
TTCACGATAAGTGGAGGTCAGTGTCAGGCCGCCGACAATCAGCAGCACCCACATCATCAGGTTGGCGGCAACCGGATTGTAGACAAACCAGCGAATCAGGGAATGCACGCGCTACACTCCCTTGGCGGGGCTGGTGTTTACGCGCATGCCCTCAACCGCAACCGTCAGCGGAGAGATGCAGACTGCTTCGCCGGCCTTGAGGCCGGACTGAACCAGTATTTCCTCGCCTTGCACGCGCAGGATTTTGACTTGGCGGAAGTGCAGGCGATTGTCTTCATCGACCACCAGTACCTGCTCATTGTCGCGCAGTGCACTGCGAGGCAGGGTAATGACGTTCGGGTAGACCTTGCCCTGGATAGCTGCTTTAACAAACATGCCCACCAGCAGCGGAGCATGTCCGGGTTTCACAATGTTCTCTACGGTGACCACGCCATAGACCAGTCGCGTCGCCGCATCAATTTCGCCTTCGGTGCGCTGCAGTTCACCGGTCCAGAAAAATTCATTTTCCCCGATATTGCCGGCGATTGTGACTGGCAAGGTGTTGTCCGGCGAGAGTACGCCTTGGGTGCCCGGAGGAATATCGAGATAGACAAATTGCTCGATACCGATGGGGAGGTGCACTTCGTAAAAGTCAGTGGCGTAAAGGGTGGCGATGTTTTCGCCCTGGGTCAGATATTGGCCAAAATCCACCGATTCCTTGCGCACCCGACCGGCGAAGGGAGCCTTGATGATAGTGCGTTCCAGATTGGTTTTTGCCTGCTCCTGCTGAATGCGTGCTTCGTTCAGCGTGGCTTCCGCCAGGCGGAAACTGCGCCGAGCCTGATCGACCTGCGTTTCGCTGGCAAGATTGCGGCTAATCAGCGACTCGATGCGTTTCAATTCGCGTCGGGCGTGGTCAAATTCCACCTCGGCTCGCACCAGCCGGGTTTTGCTTGAGGCGAGCGCCGTGCGGTAATCGGTATCGTCAATTTCCAGCAGCTTTTCACCTGCGGCAAAGAGGCCGCCATTGACCAGCTGCGGCGACATCCAGACAACCTTGCCGGATACTTCCGGTTTCAGCACGGTTTCACTGCGCGGTCGCACCGTGCCCTGAGAATACACCTCCACCTCGGTATCCTGGGGTTGAGCGATAACGACTTCGACCGTGGGATAGTGTGGTTCAAGCGCCTTTTTCTGGATCTGCGGCGGGTTGTTGACCTGATATTGATAGGCAGCAACCCCCACGCCAAGGGCAACGAGGGGAAGGAGGATCTTGAAAAACAGCGAGCGGTGCTTTCTGGTTTCAGACATTGTCGAAATTTCTTTTTTGAAAGGGCGGCGAGCCTGACGGCGGGCAGCAGCAACTATACGCAAGCCCGGCGCGCCACGCCATTACGCGGCTTTAATCGATCGTATTCATGCTGCCTATTTCGGGTGCATTGAGGGCTGGCTATTGACCAGCTTGAACACCCAGCCCGGGGGCAGCAGGTTCATCAACCAGCGCACAACTTTTCCCTCGCCGATCCAGATTTCATCCCGGTCCTGTTCAAGGCCTTTCAGGATAGCCTGCACACAGCTATCAACACCCACCTTGGCGCGGCGAATGTCCGTTGTCATAGCCGTTTCCACGGTGGGCGGAAAGACTTCAACAACGCGCACGCTGCCTTTTAGATGCAGGCGCATTACCTGGGTAAGGGCGTGCAGGCCGGCTTTGCTGGCGCTGTATAGCGGGGAGGTGGATATCGCGACAATGCCGCCCGGGGAACC
The DNA here is from genome assembly GCA_041585035.1 of Litorivivens sp. Classification (GTDB taxonomy): domain Bacteria; phylum Pseudomonadota; class Gammaproteobacteria; order Pseudomonadales; family Spongiibacteraceae; genus Litorivivens. The sequence continues at coordinate 2,308 of JBFHCW010000232.1, read as the reverse complement.
CACATTGATGATGTGCGGGGAAGGCTGTTGCTGGAGAAGAGGAAGCAGGGCCATGGACAGTTCCAGCGGCGCCTGCAGGTTGGCGCGTATTTCGGTGTCGGCCATTGTCCGATCGAAGCGCTCCGGTTTACCCAGGTGGTAGTGGTTGAGAATGGCGGCATTGTTGATCAGGACATTGACCGCATGTCCGTCGTAGCTTAGCTGCCGTGCCAGATGATCTATTTCATCGGGTTTGCTGAGATCACAGCGATAGCTATGGATGGCCTTGTTCAACGCCACCGTTTCATCCAGTGCTGCCTGGCGCCGTCCACAAATGATCACCGTATTGCCGCGCTCGGCCAGTGCTACGGCCAGGCCTTGACCAATACCACTGCCACCGCCGGTTATCAGTATTGTGTTGCCACTCAACTGCATGCAAATTCTCCCCCAATTGTTTCACTGTATTCAAACAGAGAGTGAGCGCTACCGGGCTTAATTTCTCTTCATGAGCATTGCGGCCCTAGACTCGTCCCCGAATCAGGTCGCGAATCAGAAATCGGCTGGGTGACAAAGCCTTGACCAGATCGGCGGGTAGCGGCGCAAGCTCGCCGCAGATCTGGCTGGCCAGCAGTTCAGCGCAGAGCGGGGTAGAGGTGAGGCCGCGTGAGCCGTGGGCCAGATTAACATAAAGGCCGGGGACGTTGGCGGGGGGGGAGGCAACCGGGGTTTTCGCATTTTTTGCCAGTGCCGCAAAGCATTGCAGCGTATCTGCGCGATGTGCCAGTGGGCCCACCAGAGGCAGGTAGTCCGGGCTTGCGCAGCGCAGCGCCGCTCGACCGCCGGTGATCTGTACCGCATCGGTAGCGCTAAAGACTTCGGGCAGTGCAGCCTGTATGCGCCTGAGATTGTCCTGATGTTCACTTTCGCGCAGGGTGGTATCGCTGCAATCAACTTCATAGCTGGCGCCGATAATGATTTTGCCCTTCACGGCGGGGGCGACATAGCCCTCATGGCAGACCACGGTTTTCAGCGGTGGTTTTATTGCGTCTGCAGGCAGATAGCTTAACTGACCCCGAATACTGCGCAGCGGCAAATAGTTCGCACAGTCAAAGTTGCTGGCGGACTGCCCGCTGGCAATGACAACGGCATCTGCGCGGTAGCGTTGCTGCTCGCCTGCCAGCAGCCACTGGTTTTGGTCGCGCTCTAGTGCCGTAATTGGCTCGTTCAGGTGTAGAGTGATCAACGGGTGGTCCAGCAGCTGTTGGCAGACCTTTGCCGGTTCTAGCCAGCCGGCTGTGGGGTAGAGCACGCCCTGTGAGGCTACCTCCGCTCCGCTTGCCTCACTGGCTTGTTCACGCGACAGAAACCGGCACCAGGTGTCTTGATTGGCAAAAGCTTTGTTCAGTTGCTGCCATTGCTCCAGAGGTAATAATTGAAAGACGCCGCACATATCTCCGGGGAGTGGTGACAGGGAGCGGTAACGGCGCAGAGCGTGCAGGAAACTGGTCAGGGCAAAACGATTAAGCTGGCCGTCGCGATGGGAGAGTTTGGTAAAGAGTATGCCCTGAGGGTTGCCCGAAGCATCGGGCGCGATGCTGCTGCCGCGCTCGAAAACCTGCACCCTTACACCACGCTCGGCCAGTGCACGCGCGGTGTGGCTGCCGGCTAATCCGGCGCCGATTACCGCGACCTGTCGTGGGCGTTCAGGCAGTGGGGTGGCAATATGCCATGCGGCGGAATCGGCTTTTGCGCCCAGCGTCATGGCTCCAGGTGGATGCTGCATTTCGCCGCGCAGCATTTCACGTTTGCGCCCGTAGCCGCGGACCTTCTCTACGACAAAGCCACGTTCCTTGAGCGCTCGCTTGACGAAGCCTGCGGCGGTAAATGTGGCAAAGCTGGTGCCGGGGCGGCTGTGCGCCGCGACAAGGTCGAACAGCGGTTCGTTCCACATGCCGGGGTTGCTGCCCGGAGCAAAACCATCCAGAAACCAGGCGTCGACACCGGGGCCATAACGGTATAACTCGGGGTGGGTGGTGCTGAGTGCTGCGCGTAAACCGGTTTCCGCTTCATCGAATACCAGGTCGAGAATGACGGTGTGTATACCGGCTTTGAAACACAAGCGATGATGGCCGCGCAGTAGGGGCGGGTAGTGGTCGATCAGCGCGTCTGCCTGTGCTTTGAGCTGCGGCCAGTTAGCCAGCGCGCGCTGCAGATCTTCATGGGTCAAAGGGTGTTTTTCAACACTCAGAAACTGCAGTGTGTGTGCCTCGGTACGGTCCTGCACACAGGCCTGCCACTGTTGCCAGCAGGCCAGAAAATTCAGACCGGT
>JBFHCW010000231.1:0-4063 GCA_041585035.1 Litorivivens sp. | reverse complement strand
TGCCGGTCGGCATTTTTCTTTAATCCCTGAATCACACTGGAGGTTATTCACCATGGGTGTACTCGTAGGTAAACCTGCTCCCGACTTTACATGTGCTGCGGTTCTCGGCAACGGCGAAATCGTTGACGAATTTACTCTCAGTGAAACCATCAAGGGCAAATACGCTCTGATCTTCTTCTACCCGCTGGACTTCACCTTTGTGTGCCCCTCCGAGCTGATTGCACTGGACCATCGTGTAGCCAAGTTCAAAGAGCTGGGTGTTGAGGTGATCGGTGTGTCTATCGATTCTCAGTTCACTCACAACGCCTGGCGCAACACGCCCGTCGACAAAGGCGGTATCGGTGCTGTTGGTTACACACTGGCTGCTGATGTTCGTCACGATATCTGTCGCGCCTACGATGTAGAGGCCGACGGTGGTGTTGCCTTCCGCGGCGCCTTCCTGATCGATGACAAAGGTGTTGTCCGTTCACAGATCGTCAATGACCTGCCGCTGGGTCGTAATATCGATGAGCTGGTCCGGTTGGTTGAAGCGCTTCAGTTCCACGAAGAGCACGGTGAAGTTTGCCCGGCTGGCTGGAACAAAGGCGACAAGGGTATGAACGCCTCTCCTGATGGTGTTGCTGCGTACCTGTCTGAGAACGCCGAATCTCTGTAATTTGGAGAAGCGATTTGCTCAGGGTTGATAGCGGAGAGGTTTAGTCATCTCCGTTGTCAATCAGCGACAGCTGCACAAAAAAGGCCGCATTATGCGGCCTTTTTTTGTGCGCGTTTTTTTGCAGGTTAAGCGAAGGCCAGGCTGCGTGGTGTGCTCTTGAGCGGCAACAGTGCGCAGTGCCCGCCAAATTCGCTCTTCGCCCAGTTCAGTACCGACAAAATTGCATGGTTTCGGGTATCTGCGATCAGGCGGTATGACAGGGTGTCTCTTCGCTCTTCCGCTTCGCGGTAGGATACAACGGCATGAAATGAACGATTGTGTTCGCGAAGTATCCTTACATGTCCCAATACATGATCGTTCCTTGCCAATCGAAAGAGATCAACGGTTACCATCAGGGAAGTGCCTCAACTGCTTTAACTCCAAAGTGCTTGTCGAAAAGCATAGGCGATCTTCGAATAAATTGAGCGTGAAGAGAAAGGTAATTTTTTATATTCGCTTCACGTTTTCGGCAATATTTGGGGTTTTTACGGCACTAACGATTATGGTTCGTCGCTCTCGCTGGGCTCCGGCCATTGCCAGCCACCGAGTGCTTGCCAGCGGTTTACGATCGTGCAGAACAGTTGGGCTGTTTTTTCCGTGTCATAGGCCGCACTGTGAGCCGAGCGGTTATCGAAGGGCAGGCCGGCGGCCTCGCAGGCTTTAGCCAAAACCGTCTGGCCGTAGGCGAGGCCAGACAGGCTGGCGGTGTCAATCACCGAGAAGGGATGAAAGGGGTTGCGTTTGATGGCACTGCGCTCGGCGCCGGCCATCACAAAACCGAGATCAAAATGTGCGTTGTGTCCCACCAGAATGGCGCGGTTGCAGTTGGTGTTCTTCACCTTTTGTCGCACCGCTTTGAGTAGTTCTCCGAAGACGGTAACTTCTTTTTTTGCGTCGCGGTCCGGGTGCTCCGGGTCGATGCCGGTGAATTCCAATGCCGCCGGTTCCAAGTTGGCTCCGGCAAAAGGTTCGACCTGGTAATCGAGGGTTTCGGTTACCACCAACTCGCCAGCCTCATTGAAGTCGACAAAACTGGCGGCGATTTCCAGGATGGCGTCGGTACTGGATTGGAAACCGCCAGTCTCGACATCAACAACCACGGGCAAAAAGCCACGAAAACGTGTGGCGATAGGAAAGTCTACAGGCAGCGATTCATCATTCATTGATGACTGTCCAGTTCAGTGTTTCACCGGCGCGCAGCGGTACCAGCTTGCTGTCGCCCAGTTCGAGCTCCAGCGGGGCTTGCCAGGGCGTTTTCTCGAGCGTGATGGTGTCGCTATTGCGTGGCAGGCCGTAGAAATCAGGGCCGTTGAAACTGGCGAAGGCTTCGAGCTGGTGCAGGGCGCCAGCTTCCTCAAAGGCTTCAGCGTACATTTCGATTGCGGCGTAGGCCGTGTAACTACCGGCACAGCCGCAGGCCGCTTCTTTTTTGTCCTTGGGGTGCGGCGCTGAATCGGTGCCGAGGAAAAACTTGGGTGAGCCTGAGGTGGCTGCCTTCAGCAGCGCGGCCTGATGGCTGCCTCGCTTCAGAATCGGCAGGCAGTAGAAGTGAGGCCTGATACCGCCCACCAGCATGTGATTGCGGTTGTAGAGCAGGTGATGTGCGGTAATGGTGGCGGCAACGTTGGTCGGTGCCGCTGCGACAAATTCTGCGGCATCGGCTGTGGTGATATGTTCGAGCACGATGCGGAGCTTCGGGTAGTTTGCCACCAGCGGCGTCAAGGTCTCGTCGATAAAGCGTTTTTCCCGGTCAAAAATATCGACGCTATCGGTTGTCACTTCGCCGTGAATCAGCAGGGGCAGGTCATGTTTTTCCATCGCTGCCAGAACCGGCTGTAGTGCCGTGATGTCGGTCACGCCCGAGCTGGAATTGGTGGTAGCGCCTGCGGGATAGAGCTTGGCGGCGTAAACAAAGCTGGATTCTGCCGCGCGGGCGATCTCTTCCGGGGTGGTATTGTCAGTGAGGTAGAGCACCATGAGCGGCTCGAACTGTCGAGGCAAATGGCTCATGGCAGCGCTTATGCGGCTTCGGTAAAGGTCGGCCTCAGTCACAGTGCGCACGGGCGGCGTCAGGTTGGGCATCACGATCGCGCGGCCCATATAGCGGCTCATGTCTTTGGTTGTCAGTGGCAGGGCGTCGCCGTCTCGCAGGTGGACATGCCAGTCGTCCGGACGGATAAGGGTGATTCGCTTGGGGGTGTTTTGGGACATGCGCCGATTCAGCTCCGGGTTAAGCGCGCATGCTACCGGATTAGCGGGCTTGATTAAAGAGAGGCAGTGCTGGCTGGTGGCGTCAATAGGATACACTCAACACGAAAACTGAACGCACGAGGCGCGTCATGAAGAACACGATTGGGTTGTTGGTCGCCGGTTTGCTGCTGACGAACACAGCGTTGGCCAGAACGGTAGAGTCGGCGACAACGGGGGTGACGGTAACGCTTCCGCCCGGTTTTTCCGGCGACTACGATCCGGATTTTGGAGCTTATGTGCTGAAGGCGGGTGACATCCAGCTCGGGTTGTTCGCCTATTCCGAGGGCACGGTGCAGGAGACGGCCCTGGCGGTGTCGACCGCGCTGGAGCAGTCGGGTGTCGAAATTCACTACGACCGCGAGCCGCGCTATACAGAAAGCGGCTTGTATGAAGCCTACGCCGGACGCTACCAGAGCCAGCCAATCGCCTTGCATGTCTGTGCGGTGGCGGGTAGCGAAGGCAATACCTTTTCGGCTTTGGCCATGGGCCCGAAGGGCACGGAAGCGCGGCTTGAGAAACTGGTGGCCCCCCTGTGCCGTTCGGTGGAGTGGGGTATGCCGACGGGCCGGCAGTGGGCGCGGCTGTTCTGGGGGCGACGCCTGACGGCCGCCGGCAGCGCCAGCAATGTCAGTCAGGGAGGGGCGGGCGATCACGGCGCCTACGCCAGTGGCACCACAGAAACCTATGATTTCTGCCGCAACGGCCAATATGCCTACGACTACAAAAGCGAGTCTTATATGTCGATTGAGGGCATGTCGGCCTCCAGCAGCAAAGCCGACAGTCACAACGGTCAGTGGTGGTTGGTGGTGGATATCGGTGGCAAGGCGACCATGTTGCTGGATGCCACCGACGGTCGACGCTTCGAATTTCATACCCGCGAACAGGGGCAGGGCGTGGCAATGGGCGATACCCATTTCACGGTCGCCCAGAGCCAGCGCTGCTATTAGCCCACGCCCGGTTCGGAGGGATGGCCGCCCAGCCCCTGTTGTCGGCGCGGCGAATACGGTAGAATTCCGCCCCTTTTGAACACGCTGAACCGCCGTTTCTGGAGAATTCCATGTCCGCTATCAACAAAGTCGTCCTCGCCTATTCCGGTGGTCTCGATACCTCGGTCATTGC
>JBFHCW010000230.1:0-4081 GCA_041585035.1 Litorivivens sp. | reverse complement strand
TAATACTAGCCTACATAACAGGTTCTGTCAGAGGTCTTCGACGCTGATCACGGCGCTCAGGCTGTGGCGCTGGCCGGGTACCAGGTTAATGCAGTCGATGTCGGCGTTGGCGGTTTCCACGCAGACCATCTGCCGATAGCCTTCCGGGCTCATATCGCCGAGGCGAGCGGATTTTTCGATCCAGGGGTTCCACACCACGGCGCTGTTTGAGCCGCGGCTGGCGATGCGAATAAGGCGTTTCAGGCCGGCGTCACGAATACAGATTGGCCTATTGGCGTTTTGATAAACCCGGTCCAGCTCGCCGTCAAAGTGAATCGGCCCCTGCTGCAGGCAGGGACGATTGTTGTTAACCGCATCGCGAAAGGGTTTGTCTTCCAGCCCGGTAATGCTGATGTCACTAATATCGGATATCGCGAAATAGCTGTGCAGAGCCGAGCTGATGGTTGCGGTATCGGAGCCGCAATTGTCGGTGGTGAGTGAGAGCTGCAACTGGCTGTCGATAACAATACTGAGCGCCAGGGACAGCTCATCGCCGGGATGAGTGAGCACAATCCGGGCGACGCTGTGATCGCAATGCAGGCTATTCAGTTGCCACTGGGACTTGCGCACGGTGCCGTGGGCCGGGGCTTCGGTATCCGTGGGGTGAGGGCCAAACCAGGGCCAGCAGATGGGAATGCCGCCGCGAATGGCTTTGCCGGGCTGCATCCGGGCTTCGCTGCTGAGCCAGAGCAGGTCGTCTTCGCCGCGTGGCTGGAAGGACAGGACCTGCCCGCCGTAGAGGCTGATGGTGGCGGAGGCGCAGTCGTGGTGAATATGCAGTAGTACGATACCGGCTTGCGGCTCGGTGAAGTGCCAGAAGCCGTTGGCGGGAAATTGCTGTTTGAGGTCGTTGAGCTGGCTCATAAAACACACGGTTGCGCTATGGCCGCAGTATGCCGCGCTGCGTCGCCAGTAGCAACGCAGCACGGAAGGTGGGGGCTAGAAGTGCTGGCGGAACTCGATGCCGAAGCGGCGCGGATCGCCGTAGGTCTGGAAGTAGGTGGCGACGGAATCGCCAACAGCCGCAACACCGATATCGTAGCGCTCGTCGAAGACGTTTTTAATCCAGAGGGAGGCGGTGCGGTTGCCCTCATTGTTTTGCCACATGAGTCGGAAGTCGGTAACGCTATAGGCGGGTTGCCCGGCTTTTGACTTGTCCTGTTCATAAATGGTGTGGGCGCCATCATCCAGGCCGTGGTAAACGTCACTTTTATAGCTGAAGTCGAGGCGCGGTGTGATCACACCCACATCAGCGCTGAAGGCGTATTGAATACCAAAGGCCAGAGTGCTTTCCGGTGAGACGGGGAAGGTCTCGTCTGAGCGGTCAATGGACACCTGACGGCCCAGTGCCGCTTCCAGCAGGTCGTTGTCGGTAAAGTCGGTGAAGGTGTAGTCGTTGTGACTGCCTGAAACATTAATCATCAGTCCGGGGCTGGGCATCCATTGCAGTTCCATCTCAATGCCCTGAATTTCCGAGGCGCCCGCGTTCTGGTAAATCACCACCAGGTTGTTGTTGGAGTCGGCGTCGACCTGAATCAGCTGCTGGTTGTCGAAGTCCATATCATAGACCGCCATATTGAAGCGCAGCGAGCGACGGAAGGCTTCCAGCTTCAGACCCAGTTCGCGGTTTTCCACTTCTTCGGGCTCCACCTGCTGCAAGCCATCAACCCCTTTGGGCTCGAAGAAACCGGATTTAAAACCACTGCTCCAGGTGCCGTAGACCATGAAGGTATCCCAGTGATCGGGCAGCATCTCTTCAGGAAACTGATAGGACAGCGAGGCCATTGGCGTGGTCTTTTTGAAGGTGTTGTCTTTTTCATCGGCGCGGAAGGGTTGGGCCGCATACGGAAAGTCATTGATGCCATCGCCATCCACATCCGGGAAGTAGCTCATGGCAACACCGACCGGGTCTTGCGCCCAGACGCCATTAAAGACGTAGAAGCCGCTGCCGGTGATGAAGTCAGGAGAGAAGCGCCCGGTTCCGAGAAGGCGTTGGCCAACGGCGTTGCGATCGGTGCCGCGCACCTCAAGATCCGATTGTCGGCGCTCGGCGGTGTAGCGAATGCCCAGGGTCAGTTCGAGCTGTTCGGTAATGTCCCAGGAGCCCTGGAAGAAATAGGCCTTGGTGAAATTGCGCAAGCTGAATTCCGAATCGAGTGTCGGGTCTACCAGAATGCCCACCAGCGGCGGGTTGGTGCCGCCGGGCGGAGGCTGGACTGGGCGTTGGCCGCCAAGCACCAGCGGCACGGTGGTGATATCCAGGCCGTTCAGTGAATTGATCAGGGTAAAGGTTTCGGCGTTGCTTTCTTCCATGGCGAAAAAGCCGCTGGTGTAGGTCACCGCGCCGTCAAATAGGGTGCCGTTAAACTGCACTTCAAAACTGTAGGATTCACGACCGCCGTCAAAGCGGGTAAAGGATTCGTTGAAGTTGGCCGGGCCGCCGTCCTGATCGGAACTGATCAGCGGGCCTTTGGTTTCGTCGCGGGCGCTGGCCACCACTTTCATGGAGAGGGTTTCGCTGAGCTCCCAGTCCAGTGTGGTCGCGGCCAGATAGGTATCCAGCTCGCGGTCCATCATATTGTTGGGGCCCATATTGCTTTTCAAATCGCCGAGCCGCTCGCGGGAGTTGCTGTCGCAGTTTTCTTTGTAGGCTGTGGGGTTTGACGGGTCAGTGTCACCGGGCCACATCAGATAGAGACCGCGCACCAACACGGCATCTTCGTTCATAAAGGTACAGTAGGAACCGGGCAGGCGCTCGTCGATGCGGCTGGCGTAGACCAGGGTATCGAGCAGTGCCGTGCTGCTGATTTCCCAGCGCAGCTGACCAAACAACGCGGTGCGGCCCTTGGAGGTGTTGGTTTCGCCTTGGGAGTCGTCTTCAAAAAAACCGTCATCCTGCAAATGGTTAAAGGAGATGCGGGCAAAAACATTGTCGCTCAAGGCCGTGTTGTAAGCACCGCGTACCTGCACGCGTTCGTAATTACCGACCGAGCCAAACAGGTAGCCTTCGGTATCCGCCTTGGGTTTTTCCAGAGTCAGCACCATGGCGCCGCCGGTGGTGTTTTTGCCGAAAAGAGTGCCTTGAGGGCCGCGCAGCACCTGAATGTTTTCAACGTCGACGGTATCCATCAAATGGCCGTCGGCGCGGGGCAGGAAGATGTTGTCGAGATAGACCCCCACCGTCGGATCAACCCGGGCGAAGGCGGCGCGCTGGCCGATGCCGCGTATGTAGATCAGGTTGGAGACACTTTCGGTAATCTCGAGACTGGGAACGCTTTTGGTCAGCTCGCCGATATTGACGATGCCGCGCTCCTGCAATTCGGCGCCGCTCAGGGCGGTCACGGCAATCGGCGTTTCCTGCAGCGATTCGCGCCTGCGGCGGGCGGTGACCAGCACCTCTTCCAAACCGGCACTGACTTTTTGGTCGGTGCTGGCGGCAGGCGCCTGATCCTGAGCATGGGTAGGAGAGATAAGACAGGAGCACAGCGCTCCAGCCAACACGGATAGCGGTTTCTTCATACTGCCCTCGTTATTATTAAGTAGTTCTGAGGTGCTGCTGACGTTTAACTATGAGGCCTTAGTCTGACCTTGGCAACCGGTTCGATGGTTTTTTGATCAATCAGGCGCAATCCCGAGGATGAGGGCGGGGCAGAGATTGCGCATCGCACAAATGGGTGAGAGCTATCTGACGGCGCCGGTCTGGCGCAGGCTTTCGATGGCGCTGTCGCTTTTGCCGAGCACGTCTTTCAGTACCGAGTCGCTGTGCTCCCCCAGTTTCGGGCCGGGCCAGCGGGTGGCGCCGGGCGTTTCCGACAGTTTGGGAGTGATGGCGGGGATATGAACGGTATCGTCGCCCACAGGCACTTCTTCAAACAGCCCGCGCGCCTGAAAGTGGGGGTCGTTGAACATGTCTTCGGCATTGTAGATGGGGCCAACCGGTACCCGGGCCTCTTCCAGTGTGGCGATAACCGTTTTGGAGGGCAGGCTGGAGCACCAGCTTGCCAGTACCTTGTCGATGGTTCGCTCATGGGTCACCCGGCCT
>JBFHCW010000229.1:0-4107 GCA_041585035.1 Litorivivens sp. | reverse complement strand
GGTGCGCATCAACGGCGACACCTTTGCCTTTACTGCCGGCGACAGCGTGCACACCGAGAACAGTTTTAAGTACACGCAGGAGGAATTTATCGCGCTCGCCGCTCAGGCCGGTTTTCGCTCAGTAGAAGTGTGGACCGACGATGAATCGCTGTTTAGCGTGCACTATCTGACCCTCTGAACCGATTTCGCAAAAACCAATCCATCACAAAGGCGTTATTAAGTAAAAGCGCTTATAAGACGAGGTAGATCCACGCATATCCGGCTTTATATGCGCTCACTATCATGGGGGCATCATTGATAATGAAAAGTGCCAGCCATGCGATTGAATGCAGCGTTACTCACGCAACAGCCTCAAGCAGAAGTCCCCTTCACAACAGACGCTGTTTTCGGAGCAGCCGAGTCCACTGTCCTGATGAAGCTACTGGCAAACCACTACCACACCCTGACGGAAGCCGTTCACCGGGAAAACCTCGAAGTGCTGCACGAGCTGTCCTGCCTTCAGCCTTCCGAACTGGAAGCTACAAACCCGTCGACCTGAGACCAGATCCGCGCGCGTATCGCCTCTGACTCGTTGACCAGATGATGGCGCGCACCGCTCAGGTGGCAGAACACGGCATTGGGGAAATGCTCGCGAATCACCGGCAGGTTGAAACGCCAGTCCACCGTATCATCCGCATCGCCCTGCACCACCAGCACCGATTTCAGTGAACTGGGCAGGCGGTGAAACGCCGGTTCCCAGAGCTTCAGTGCATTCACCCAGCTCATCGGCAGTACCTTGCACTGCAGCACATCCGCCTCGCGCAGCCAGGCGCAGAACTCCGCATCACCGGAATTTTCCGCCCAGCGTCTGGGCAGACTGGGAATCACGCGACCGATCAGCTGATGCAGAGGCTTACCCCAACGCCAGCCCTTGGGCCTGACCAGCGGCGCGAGCAAGACCACCTTGTCAAAAGCGTTACCGCCCTGCAGCAAATAGGTCATCAGAATGGCGCCGCCCGTGCTCTGCGCCAGCGCAATTTTACTCTTCGGCAAATCAAATTGTGCCACGGCGTAAAAGGCGTCATACAGGACCTGCAGATACTGATCAAAGCGGTCGATTTCGGCGCGCTTGCCGCTGGACAGGCCGTGCCCCGGCAGATCGTAAACCACTACCGCATAGTGGCGGTCCAGACAGTACTTGATCGCATGTTTGAACAGACCCGCATGATCGTAAAAACCGTGATAGAGAAAGGCAGTTTTTTCTGCGTCTGGGGGGATAAAAACATGCGCGGCAATTTCGAAACCAGCCGAGGGGAAGACACCAAAATGGTGACGTAAACCCTCGTACTGAGTTTCAAAGTCGATACCGTAAAACTTGAAATAGGCCTGCGCCAGCGGTGAAATTTCCGCCGACGCAGACAGGTTGGGCAAACGCAGAGAGTCGCGGCTATCCGCCGCCAGCGTGAGCCAATCGCTCATCAATTAACCTTGGCGTCGAGCTCACCGTCGGCGTAACGCTCGAACATGGCCTCCAGCGACAAAGGCTTGATCTTGCTCGCGTTACCGGCTGTACCAAAGGCCTCGTAGCGCGCTATGCAGATATCCTTCATCGCCTTGGTGGTTTCTTTCAGGTATTTGCGCGGATCAAACTCGGCGCGGTTTTCCGCCAGGAACTTGCGCACGGCCCCGGTAGAGGCCAAGCGAAGGTCAGTGTCGATATTGACCTTGCGCACACCGTGCTTGATGCCTTCGACAATTTCCTCAACCGGCACCCCGTAGGTTTCAGGGATTTCACCACCGAACTCATTGATGATCGCCAGCCAGTCCTGCGGCACACTGGACGAACCGTGCATCACCAGATGGGTATCGGGGATGCGCTTGTGAATGGCTTTGATGCGCTCAATCGCCAGAATATCGCCTGAGGGCGGACGGCTGAACTTGTAGGCGCCGTGACTGGTGCCAATGGCAATGGCCAGCGCATCCACATTGGTTTTGGCGACAAAGTCGGCGGCTTCCTCGGGGTCGGTCAGCAGCTGATCGTGACTCAAGGTCCCCTCTGCGCCAACACCATCTTCTTCACCGGCCTGCCCGGTCTCCAGCGAACCCAGACAACCCAGCTCACCTTCTACCGACACGCCACAGGCGTGGGCCATATCCACGACGCGGCGAGTAACGCTCACGTTGTAGTCGTAGTCCGCCGGGGTTTTGCCGTCTTCACGCAGCGACCCGTCCATCATTACCGAGCTGAAGCCCAGCTGGATTGAACGCTGACAGACATCGGGGCTGGTGCCGTGGTCCTGATGCATGACCACCGGAATTTCCGGAAACTCTTCGATTGCCGCCAGAATCAGGTGACGCAGGAAAGGTGCGCCCGCGTACTTACGAGCACCGGCCGAAGCCTGCATGATCACGGGACTGTCAGTTTCGCGCGCCGCTTCCATAATGGCGCGGGTCTGTTCAAGGTTGTTGACGTTAAACGCCGGAACGCCGTAGCCGTATTCGGCGGCGTGATCCAGCAATTGTCGCATGCTGATTAGAGCCATGATTTACCTCTGCATTTTTAAATGTCTGTTGTCGCTAAAAGTGCCAGAAGCACCCCTCGCGATATCCAAAATCTAACGTCATTGCGAGCACAGCGAAGCAACCTCGCGATGCAAGCGTGCACGCTATTAAGCGGTCCGCCAATTCATTGAGATTGCTTCGTCGCTGCACTCCTCGCAATGACGGAGTCTGTGCATGGGGCCTTAGCCCTTAGCCCTTAGCCCTTAGCCCGCTCTTCCAGAATCGCCACCGCCGGCAAAACCTTGCCTTCCACATACTCCAGGAAGGCACCACCACCCGTGGAGATATAAGAAACCTTGTCGGCAATACCAAACTTGTCGATCGCCGCCAGGGTATCGCCACCACCGGCTATCGAGAAAGCATCGGATTCTGCAATCGCCTCGGCAATGGCTTCTGTGCCGTCGGCAAACTGGTCAAATTCAAACACGCCAACCGGACCATTCCAGATAATGGTACCCGCCTGCTTGAGAATTTCTGCGAGACAGGCCGACGACACCGGGCCAATATCAAAAATCATATCGTCGTCACCTACATTGTAGGCAGGGCGCAGCGTGGCCGGCTCGTTTTCGTCAAATTTCTTGCCGGTAATCACATCGGTGGGAATCGGAATATCGCACTTGTCCATCAGCTTCTTCGCCGCCGGAATCAGGTCGTGCTCACACAGGGATTTGCCGACGTTGGTCCCCGCCGCGGCCAGAAAGGTATTGGCAATCCCGCCGCCGACAACCAGCTGGTCAACCTTATCCGACAGCGCATCGAGCACTTCCAGCTTGGTGGAGACTTTGGAGCCACCGACGATGGCAACCATCGGCCGCGCCGGTTCTTTCAACGCCTTTTCCAGATTTTCCAGTTCATTGACCAGCAGCGGGCCGGCACACGCTACCGGTGCAAAGCGGGCAACACCGTGGGTTGAGGCCTGGGCGCGATGGGCGGTGCCAAAGGCGTCCATGACAAATACGTCGCACAGTGACGCGTACGCTTCGGCAAGTTCTTCCGCGTCTTTTTTCTCGCCCTTGTTGAAGCGTACGTTTTCCAGCAGCACCAGCTGACCGGCATCGATACTGATATTGTCCTGCCAGTTCTGAATCACCTCGATATCGCGTTCGAGCAGCTCAGCTAAACGCTTGGCAACCGGCTTGAGAGAATAGGCTTCATCGTATTCGCCTTCGGTCGGCCTTCCGAGATGCGACATCACCAGTACCTTGGCGCCCTGCTCCAGTGCGAGTTTCAGGGTCGGCAGTGCCGCACGAATACGCGCATCGGAAGTCACGACACCGTCCTTTATGGGGACATTGAGATCTTCACGGATCAATACCCGCTTGCCGGCCAGATCCAGATCACTCATTTTCAGTACTGAAAGGGTCATTCCTTTTACATTCCTCTAAATAAAAAATTCTTCTACAAAGCGATGTCTTACTCTCCCGAGGAGAGGATCGACTAACCAATCTGCCGAGTTGTCCGACAGCCTATGCTCCGGAACATCTCCGTAAACTACACGCAACTATTCACATTCCGGCGCAATCTCTACGCCGGGCGCCCGATCCAGGCGTCAACCACATCCAGCAT
>JBFHCW010000228.1:0-4109 GCA_041585035.1 Litorivivens sp. | reverse complement strand
TTTGCTGCCAGCGTGCCGCTGGGCCGGGTGGGTGACCCGAAAGATATCGCCGAAGCGGTCTGCTTTTTACTCAGTGAACGGGCCAGCTTTGTGGCCGGTTCCATTCTGTTTGTGGATGGTGGTCACGATGCCATGCTGCGTGCGAAACAGTTCTAGGCTTCATTCCCCTGGCGAATTGACGTAGCCTCGCGGCTGTTTCCGTTTCAGCTTATTGGTTATTGCACAGGGCTGCGCATGTTCGCCACCATTACGCCGGTTATCGTCCCGATTATTGTCTGCATCGCGCTGGGCATCTGGTGGGGGCGCAGCCAACCCAGCTTCCCCAATGCCTTCGTCGGCGATCTGGTAATGAAAATCGGCGCGCCCGCGCTGATTATCGGTACCCTTGGCACGACGGAGCTGCAGCTCAATGCGCTGCTGGATGTCGCGGTTGCGGCGCTGGTGCTGATGGCCATTACAGCGCTCTTTGCCATCGTTGTCTGCCTGCTGTGCCGCTGGCCTTTGCGCGATATAGGCATTCCTCTGGTGGTCGGTAATTCCGGCAATATGGGGCTGCCCCTGTGTCTGTTTGCCTTTGGCCCGGAGGGGCTGGCCCTGTCGCTTGGCGTATTTGTCCTTTACTCGCTGACTCACTTCACCCTGGGCAGCGCGCTGTTGACGGCCGAGATGCCGGGTCGGGCGCTGCTGAAATCGCCGATTGTGTGGTCAGGTTTGCTGGCCATTGTTCTGGTGGCAGTGGATTTTCAGTTTCCGTTAACTCTCAGCAATACCCTGAACCTGCTGGGTGGCATGGCGATTCCATTGATGCTGCTGACACTGGGAGTATCGCTGGTTGGCTTAAAGCTGAAGGATGTGGCAACGGCCGTGGCGATGGGCTGCGCCCGTATTGTCGTGTCCGTCGCGGCTGGGGTGTTGACGGTGGCCTTGCTGGATCTCGAGGGTGTGCTTCGCGGCGTGATTCTATTACAGGCAGCGACACCGGCCGCGGTATTCAACTACCTGCTGGCACAGCAGTACCGGCGCAGCCCGGAAGCGGTGGCCGGACTGGTGATGGCCTCGACGCTGATCAGTTTTGCTACCATTCCCCTCGTGTTGGCTTTTCTGATATAGGGTGCTGGCTTTTCTGGTCTGGCAGGGGCTAGTGCCAGCCACGCTTGTCTTGTATTTCGTCGATAATCTGAGCCGCGTTG
This sequence comes from Litorivivens sp., assembly GCA_041585035.1. GTDB lineage: Bacteria > Pseudomonadota > Gammaproteobacteria > Pseudomonadales > Spongiibacteraceae > Litorivivens. The sequence continues at coordinate 2,919 of JBFHCW010000228.1, read as the reverse complement.
TCGTAAACCTTGCGGACATCCACGTCGACGCCAGCCTCATAGCGCCGGGAAATCATGGTCACCGGGAAGACGAATTCCCGTTTGCCTGGAATCTCAAGGGCGCGGCTGCGGCCCAGCTTGTCGATATAAATGGTCCAGAACAGGCCTTTTTCCTTGCGCAACAGTTCGCCAAGGACAATGCCCATGCCCTGCAGTTTGGCGGTTTCATCCCGTTTTATCAGGCCGCGATCCAGCAAAGCCTGCATCACTTCCAGATCATTCTGTTTGTTGCCGTTGATATGGCGCCCGAGATTCAGATTGGCAATGTCGTCCAGCGTTTGAATCTGGTTTTTCATAAAACGCCGGTCAAATTCCGACGGGGCTTCGGTGCGAAAGGTTTCTGCTGCCAGCATGGCGGGCAACAGAGCAAGAACTATGACTAACATTGCTCGCATGGCTGATCTCCTGTCGGGTTTTGTGTGTGGATAGCACCTTAGACCGGATTTTAGGCCCAGAGTTTAGTGAGTACCAGTGCCGGGCCTTGTGAAACCTGGCGTGGGCCGTAAAAGTCGCTTGAGCTTGGGCAGACCCGCCATTACCATTAGCGCCTTGCTTAATTTGGGAGAGTGTAAATGATTACCGGCAGTATGGTCGCGCTGGTGACCCCCATGCTAGAAGACGGCAGTCTTGACTGGCAGGGGCTGGGCAACCTGATCGACTGGCACATCGAAAGCGGTACCGATGCGATTGTGGCTGTCGGCACGACCGGTGAATCCGCAACCCTGGATATGGACGAGCACTGCGAGGTAATTCGCAGCGTGGTTGCCCGTGTGGCCGGCCGTATTCCGGTCATTGCCGGCACAGGCGGCAACTCGACCACGGAAGCCATTGAGCTGACCGTGTCTGCCAGCAAGGCCGGCGCGGATGCCTGTCTGCTGGTCACTCCCTACTACAACAAGCCGACGCAGGAGGGTCTGTACCGTCATTACAAGACCATTGCCGAGGCAGTCAATATCCCCCAGATTCTCTACAACGTGCCGGGGCGTACCGCCTGCGATCTGAGCAACGAGACGGTTTTCCGCCTGGCTGACATCGATAATATCGTCGGCATCAAGGATGCTACGGGTGATATGGTACGAGGCAAGGCCTTGATAGATGGCGTGTCTGGCCGTCTGGCGGTGTATTCCGGCGACGACGCCACCGCCATGGAACTGATGCTGCTGGGTGGGGTCGGAAATATCTCCGTGACCGCCAATGTGGCGCCGGTGCAGGTCGGAGAAATGACAAGGGCAGCCATCGCGGGTGATCGCGAGACGGCTGAACGTATAAATAAGACGATTGAAATCCTTCATCAGAAGCTGTTTCTGGAATCCAACCCGATCCCGGTCAAGTGGGCCCTCTATGAAATGGGGCGCATGGAGCAGGGGATTCGCCTGCCGCTGACGCCGCTGGGCGAGTGGGCGCGTGACGAATTGCGTGAGGCACTGAAATCGGCTTCTGTTCTGTGAGTTATCGAATGTTGATGAGCCGTGTCTGGTTTGTAGTACTGACTGTTGTGCTGGTAAGCGGGTGTACCTGGCGTGATCGCGCCAATGACTACCGTCAAGCCCAGCTGTCCAAACCCCTCGTATTGCCGCCGGGCATTGAAAGCACGGCGTTGCATGACAGTTACCGCGTGCCGGGGATCGAATCCCATACGGTTTTACCGGGCAAGTTTGTCGTGCCCCAGCCTGACCCGCTCATCAAAGATGTCGAGCAGGGCGTGGTGCGTATTCAGAAGATGGGTGTAGACCGCTGGATACTGCTCGACGGTTCGCCGGGCCAGATCTGGCCCCGCTTGCGCGGCTTCCTCAATCTGGGCGGTTTTCCGGTGGCGCGCACCGATGCGGTGAACGGCATTATTGAAACCGGCTGGGTGCAGCCGCGCAGCGAAGATCTGCCGCGGGAGCGTTTCCGCTTCCGTATAGAGCAGGGTGTTCAGCGCGGCACCAGCGAAATCTACGTACTGCAGTCGGTGGTTGATAATGACCAGGGCCGCTGGCCGCGGGGCTCCTTCAGTGAGCAGCGCGAGCAGGACATGACCATGGCTTTGGCCCAGTATCTGGCTGATTCCGAGGCGGCGAGCAGTGTCTCCATGCTGGCGGAACGCAACGCTGAAACCGGCGGCAAAATTTTCCTCGAGCAGGGCGAGCCCCCCTACATTCGTCTGTTGTTGCCCTTTGATCGTGCCTGGGCCTCGCTGGAAAACGCCTTGATCAAGGCCGGTTTTGTGGTGGATGACCGCGATCGCAGCCAGGGACGCTATTGGGTGACCATCGATGGCGAGAGCGATAACGCTCAGTGGTTCCGTCGCCTGTTGAAAGACAAGGATCTGGATGGCGACGCCTTCATCGTGCAGATGATTGAAATCACTCCGAGCGAAATGCAGATTCGGGTTGTGCCGCAGGAAGGCGAGCAAAGTGATGCGGATGTCGTTGATCGGGTGCTGAAACAGATCAAGGGCTTTATTTCCTGATACCGACTCTTCACAGGCAAAATAAAATACGACATGCGTTTTGCTTCATTGGGAAGCGGCAGTCGCGGCAACGGGACACTGGTTGAATCCGGTGATACCTGCCTGCTGATCGACTGCGGCTTTACCGTCAAGGAAACCGAGCGACGTCTTGCGCGGCTTGATCGCAGCGTAGATGATTTGAGTGCCGTTCTGGTGACTCATGAGCATTCGGACCATATCAAGGGGGTCGGTCCCCTGGCTCGCAAGTACGATTTACCGGTTTACGCCAGTCACGGCACAGCCCAGTACGAGGGCGTGGCCGGGCTGCAGGATCTGTGCGAAGTGAATACCCACGGCACTTTTGTTGTCGGAGATATAGAGATCTCTGCGGTGGCCGTGCCGCACGATGCGCGCGAACCCTGCCAGTACGTGTTTGCCAACCGTGG
>JBFHCW010000227.1:0-4117 GCA_041585035.1 Litorivivens sp. | reverse complement strand
TCATGTTTTGCTTGGGCCTCTTGTTGTTCACTGAACCGATCTTTTTCGGTCTACGCGTTCAGGTTAGATTCAGATTGTTACAGGTTTTCGTTCTTTAAAGTATGGCAATATTTTGCTTAGGCGCCAAACTGGGACTTTTACCTATAGATAAAGCTAGAGGCTAGTTTTAAAGGGGTTTTCAAGTAATTGTTTAAATTAGGAATAATTGTAAATCCTCTGGCCGGGCTTGGTGGCCCGGCCGCCCTGAAAGGCAGCGATGGTGAGGCTGCGGCAAATGCACTGGCCGCGGGTTTCGAGCAGCGTTCGGGCCCGCGTATGCAGCGAGCGCTTCAGGTTCTCAGTCCGCTGAAAGACCGTATTCAGTTGATGGCTTTCGAGGGCCCGATGGGGACAGAGATTGCTGAAGACTGGACTGTTGATACGGTTGGCCGGCCTGCGACGCAGCCCTCCACGGCGCAAGACACGGTTGCTGCGGCCGCCGCTCTGCGACTGGCGAGCAGTGACCTGATCCTGTTTGCCGGGGGCGACGGAACGGCCCGGGATATCTTCCGTGCGTTGGGCCGCGATGTGCCGGTGCTGGGGGTGCCTGCCGGGGTGAAAATGCATTCGGGGGTCTATGCGGTTTCACCGGAGAGCGCGGCTGAAATCGTGGCGGCCATGGTGCGCGGCGAGTGGGTGGATGTCCATACCGAGGAAGTACGGGATATTGATGAAGTGGCGTTTCGCGAGGGGCGGGTGAGTACCCGTTATTACGGCGAGCTGCTGGTGCCTCAACTGGGGCGCTACCTGCAGGCGACCAAGGTATCAGGCCGGGAGGTTGAGGAACTGGCGGTGGCAGACATTGCCGCGGAAGTCGTGGAGCTGATGGACGCGGAGACCCTGTATGTTATTGGTCCCGGTTCGACCACAGCGGGTGTCATGGATGAACTGGGTTTGGACAACACCCTGCTGGGTATAGACGCTGTGTGCGGTGGTCGCCAGCTGGGCAAGGATCTCAGCGCCCATGCGCTGGAAAAGCTGTGTCAGGAACATACAGGCGAGGTGGTCATCATTGTCACCGCCATCGGAGGGCAGGGGCATATTCTCGGTCGAGGCAATCAGCAAATTACTCCTGCCGTAATCCGTCGGGCGGGCTCACAGAATTTGTGGGTCGTGGCGACTAAAACCAAACTGACCGAGCTGGACAATCGCCCCTTGCTGGTCGATACCAACGACCGGGAGCTGGACCTCGCTTTGGAGGGTTATGTCAGGGTGATTACCGGCTACCGCAATTCGGTGCTGTATAGAGTGAGTTGCAGTGGTGAGTGAGCTGAGCAGATTGGAAGGGGCGCTGGCTGCTATTCGAGATGTCTCACACGGTGAGGCCTGGCGGGTATTTCACGGGCGCGGCGGCTGCTATCCGGGGCTTGAGTGGCTCACGGTGGATGATTTTGGCAGGGGTCTCTGGGTGGTACTGTTTCGTGAGCCCGACCCTGAACAATGGCCCGCGATACGGGCTGCGTTGAACGACTGTCGTCCAGCGCGCACCTTTGCCTGTGTTCAGCATCGCTATGAGCGTCCCGCACGCTGTGAGTGGCTGTGGGGCGAAGCGCCCGAAAGCTTGCAGGCACTGGAGGGTGGACTGCGTTTTTCCCTGCAGTTGGGTGAACGGCAAAATACGGGCTACTTTATGGACGCGCGGCCTGGCAGGGACTGGCTGCAGGCTCGCTGCCGTGGGCGCAGTGTCCTTAACCTGTTTGCCTATACCTGTGCCTTTTCCGTCGCGGCGCGGGCGGCCGGGGCGACGCGGGTGGTCAATGTGGATATGGCCAAGGCCGCGCTGCGCACCGGGCGCGACAACCACCGCCTGAATGGCCAGTCGATGCAGGGCATCGACTTTCTAGGCTACGATATTTTCCGGTCCTGGAAGCGTATCCGGTCGCTGGGGCCCTACGATGTGCTGGTGATCGACCCGCCGTCCTTCCAAAAAGGCAGCTTTGACGCGCGCAAGGATTACGCTCGCATTCTGCGGCGGATACCTGAGTTGATTGAAGGCGAGGCCGAGTTATTGCTGTGCCTGAATGCCCCCTACCTCAGCCGGGAGTTTTTTCTGGAGCTGGTGAGAACGGAGCTGCCATCAATCGAGGTGATTGGCTTTCTAGACGGGCGAGCCGACTTTCCGGAAGCCGACGAGCCCGCCCTGAAAATGCTGCACTGCCGGCTTTAACGATAGCGTTAGATCAGCGCCGGCGAGCGAGGAAATTGCCGAGGCGCTCGATGGCGGTTCGCAGGTCGTCGGCCCGGGGCAGGGTGACCAGACGCAGGTGGTCGGTATTGGGCCAGTTAAAGGCCGTGCCTTGCACGACCAGCATTTTCTCTTCGCGCAGCAGATCCAGAATAAAGCGCTCATCGTCTTCGATGGGGTACATCGTCGGGTCGAGCCGCGGAAAGAGATACAGCGCGCCTTTGGGTTTGACGCAGCTCACACCGGGAATCTCGTTCAGCATAGTCCAAGCGAGATCGCGTTGATCGCGCAGGCGGCCGCCCGGGCGAATCAGTTCCTGGATGCTTTGATAACCGCCCAGCGCGGTCTGAATCGCCTGCTGCGCCGGTACATTGGCGCAGAGGCGCATTGAGGTCAGAATGTTGATGCCTTCGATGTAGTCTTCAGCCCGGTACTTGTCGCCGGTAATGAACATCCAGCCACTGCGAAAACCTGCCAGACGGTAGGTTTTCGACAGGCCGTTAAAGGTAATACACAGCACACCGCTGGCCAGTCGCGCGAGCGGGATGTGTTCGGCCTCGTCGTAGAGAATCTTGTCGTAGATTTCGTCGGCAAACAGCACCAGATTGAATTCGCGCGCTACCGCGACCAGTTCCTTGAGGATGGCTTCGGAGTAAACTGCCCCGGTTGGGTTGTTGGGGTTGATCACCACGATGGCGCGGGTATTGTCGGTGATTTTGCTTCGGATGTCGGCGATATCGGGCTGCCACTGGTCTTCTTCATCACACAGGTAATGTACCGGTGTGCCGCCGGCCAGAGACACCGAGGCAGTCCATAGGGGGTAATCGGGGGCCGGAATCAGCACTTCGTCGCCGTTGTTAAGCAGGGCGGACGTGGCCATCTGAATCAGCTCGCTGACGCCATTGCCGAGATAGATGTCTTCCATCTCAACATTGGGGATGCCCAGGCGCTGGGTTTCATGCATTACCGCTTTGCGTGCGGAAAACAGGCCCTTGGAGTCGCTGTAGCCCTGACTTTGGCTATCCGGCAGCTGGCGAATCACGTCCTGAATGATTTCTTCCGGTGCTTCAAAACCCCAGGGCGCCGGATTGCCGATGTTCAGCTTCAGAATGCGATGACCTTCTTCTTCCATGATCTGGGCCTGACGCAGCACCGGACCACGGATGTCGTAACATACATCAGCCAGTTTTTTGGATTTTACATAGGACTTCATGGTTATTGCCCAAGGGTTTCGTTGTCAGCGTGAAAGCGGCCTATTATAGTCATCAAAATGCTGTCGAGTGAGGGGTTTAGCGTGGTAGACGTCAAAAAAAGTGATGCCGAGTGGAAAGCCGAAGCTGGCCTGAGCGAGGAAGAATTTTATATCTGTCGGCAGAAGGGCACTGAACGTGCTTTCACCGGGAGGTATTGGGACACCAAAACCGCAGGCACCTATAAATGCCGCTGCTGCGGTGAGGCGCTATTTGACTCGGAGACCAAGTACGATTCCGGGTCCGGCTGGCCGAGTTTCTATCAGCCGATGGCGGATGGGGTGGTCGATGAGCACCGTGATACCACCCACGGTATGGTGCGCACGGAGGTGACCTGTGCACGCTGTGGCTCGCACTTGGGCCATGTTTTCCCGGATGGTCCCAAGCCAACCGGGCTCAGATACTGCATCAATTCTGCGTCGTTAGACCTCGAAGAGCGGTGATCTGCGCGGATACTGCACAACTTGGATAGAGAGTGATCAAGCCGATGAAAAAAATGAACTTTTTTTTCATTTGCGCTTGACGGTATTCGGGAAGCTGGTAATATGCGCGCCACTTCGGTTGATAAGCAACTGCTTGCAACAGGAAGTGCTGCGGCGTCCCCTTCGTCTAGTGGCCTAGGACACTGCCCTTTCACGGCAGT
>JBFHCW010000226.1:0-4125 GCA_041585035.1 Litorivivens sp. | reverse complement strand
TGGATCAATTTCGGGTGCTCACACATGGCTTGTATCAGCACATCATCCGCCAGACTCTTGTCCGAAAGCGACAGGCTTTTGTAGGCCTCTTCTCCGGTTCGCAGCAACTCCCGTGCGGAAATGCCCAGCTTGCCCAGCAGGTCCTGCAATTCCTTCGCCGAAGGAGGCTGCTCGAGATACAGCACCTGCTCTGGTTCAACACCCTTTTCCTGCAGCAGCTGTAGGGTTTGCCGTGATTTTGAACAGCGCGGATTGTGGTAGATGGTTACCGTCATGAAAACCTCGTGTGCAGTGATACAGACACAGCGCTTGGACTGTGAAAAACAAGCAGGCATTATACACAGCGCTCCAGACACCCGCAGAGGCCATTACTGTGCGCACACTCACTATTTTCCTGCTCGCCGGGCTATTGATGGCCTGTGAGCAGTCGCAGATTGCCACCACCGACAAACAGGTTCATTTCACACCCGGTGCCGCCAGTGGCCGCTGGGTGATAATCAACTACTGGGCTAAATGGTGCGCGCCCTGCCGCGAGGAAATACCCGAGTTGAATCATTTCGCGACAGAATACGCCGATCAGGTTCAGGTGCTGGGGGTGAATTACGATGGACTGCAGGGCGACGCCCTCACTGCGGACATGAACGCGTTGGACATTCGCTTCCCGGTCCTACTGGCCGCCCCGCATCCGGCATTGAATATTGAACGCCCCACCGCGCTGCCCGCAACCCTGCTGATCGCCCCGGACGGCAGCCTGCGCGAGGTGCTGCTAGGACCGCAGACGGCAGCAGCACTGGCGAAGCACATACAGGAATCAGCCCCATGAGCGCGCTGCGATTTGCGGTGTTTGGCCGGGTTCAGGGGGTAGGCTTTCGAGCCTTTACCCGCCGCGTCGCCCTGCGCCACCATCTCGCCGGCTGGGCGCGCAATTGCAGTAATGGCAGTGTCGACATCCTGCTGGTCGGCGACAGCGAGAATATCGCGAAGGCCAGAGCCGAAATCATGCGCGGCCCCGCGCTGTCTCGGGTTGATCGCTCTGCAGCGCTAGCGGAGCCGGCCGCGCTGCCAACCGGCGATTTCGAGGTGGGCTAAACCCCTAAAACGTATAAATATTAGTCACTTGAGCTTTTTTTCGCTCTCTGCGGCGCTGCAACGGCGAACAATCTACACAATCGCGAAGACCGCTGTTACACTCCTATAACCTTGATGACTGGACTTTTCAGTCCAGTTCGTTAAATTAGGGACAGTGGTAACAATAATAAAGTTACGTGTCAGGTGATATCAGCGCGACAACGAAGCCTAGTGCAATGGTTAGCCGTTCGTGCTGTGAAAAGTGGTCCAGAGAATTCCAATAATTTCTACCCGGACACTGGATGTTAAGAGACCTATGAACCGTTTTATCGCAGCTATTCTGCTGGCTTTTGCGACGCAGATTTCCTACGCCCAAACCGAGCTTGACGGCATGTCATTGCGCGGCCTGGCGATCTATCAACAGCTCCGCACGGACTATTATGTCGGTGGTCTCTACCTGCCCCAACCTGCGGCAACACCTGATGATGCCTTTTTCATGCCGGGTCCCAAGCGCATGGATCTGCGCGTTATTGCCGAAAGCTGGAGCGACCGCCGCTTTACCCAGCAGTGGAACCAGCTCATTCTGATCAACAACGCCGCCGACGTTCAGAAAGCCCAGCAGGAAAACATCATCGCCTTTGCGACCATGCTCAAGGACGACCTGCAGGCGGGTGACCACATGACCATCGATCTCGTGCCGGACGTGGGCACCGTCATTAAACTCAACGGCACGACGCTGCTGCAGAGTTCGGACCCGGAGTTTTTCAATCTGCTGCTGTCCTGCTGGATTGGCGCCAGACCGCCCTCCTCCGGCTTCAAACAGGACATCCTTTCGCTGCCTGACGGCGATCGCGGCACCAGCCTGATGACAACCTTTGAAATAACCGGCCCCACTCAGACCCGCATCGCCGAGACCAAGAGCTGGGGCAAAGGCGGCTCACCGGCAGCCAAGCCAAAACCCGAGAGCAAACCAGCCACCCGCAGCGAGCCTTCCGATGCCGAACGTTTAGCGGCAGAAAAGGCACGTCGCGAAGCCGCAGAAGCTGAAGCCGAAAAAGCCCGCCTGGCCAAACTGGAAGCCGAGAAAGCTCGCAAGGAAGCCATAGCCCGCGCGCTGGCTGAGGCGGAAGCCAAAGCCAAAGCCGCCGCCCGTTCCAAGGAGCTGATTAACGAGTACAGCACGACCATGGTACGCGCCAGTTACCAGCACGTGCGCTATCCCAAACGGGCGCTCAAGTTAAACCAGCAAGGCACCGTGTTGCTGGAGGTCATCATTGACCGCAAAGGCGAACTGTTGTCCTCCAAAGTCATTCAGAGCTCGGGCTACTCCTCGCTGGATGACGCCGCCGTATCGGCAGTAGAAAAAACCGCGCCCTTCCCGGAAATTCCTTCCGGAATCGTTGGCTCGCAAATCGAGTTTACGCTGCCGTTTACCTTCCAGATTTCCAGCTGATCACACGAACCCCGGGCGCTCAGGCGCCCAGTGCGGCTTCATAACAGCGCGCCGCCTGCTCATCAAAACAGACAAAACTCACCCGCTCAATTGAAGGGCACTGCAGCAGTTGCTCACGCACACTTTTGACGGCAACGCCAACGGCTGCCGCCAGGGGATAACCGTACACCCCGCAGCTAATCGCCGGAAAGGCCACAGACGCACACGCATGAGCCTCGGCCAACAGCAGACTTTCGCGGTAGCAGCTGGCCAGCAATTGCGGCTCACTGTCATCACCGCCCTGCCATACCGGCCCCACCGTGTGTATCACATAGCGCGCAGGCAGATTAAAACCAGGGGTTATTTTGGCCTTGCCGGTCTCACAGCCACCGAGCGGTCGGCAGGCTTCAAGCAACTCAGGGCCCGCGGCCCGGTGAATGGCGCCATCGACACCACCGCCACCCAGCAGGGAGTTGTTCGCCGCATTGACGATAGCGTCCACCGCCAGCGTGGTGATGTCCGCTACGACAACATCGAGATGGGCCATAAAACAGGAGGAGGGGGTCAGACGCCAATACTGGCCAGTTTGACCATGATGTCGTTGAGAATGCCTGCCATGGTCGGGTGTTCAGTTTCAAACTGCGACACCATGTCTTCCAGGCGGTTGAGCAGCCCGGCTTGCTCCGCGTCGACACTGGAGCCCGTGCTCAACTCCAGCTCAATATCTTCCACCAGCCCCATCAGGTTGGCTTTCTGGCTGTGGCCCACTTCCAGATCATCGATCTGTTGCTGCAGGTCTTCCAGCTGTTCTTGAATGCTTCTTCGCTTGTCCATCAGTCTTACTCCACAAATACGCCACCGCTACACATCGTTCCGAGGCGCAATTCCCGGCAGCATAGCAACTCCCGGGGCGTAAATCACGACAGTCGGTAATCTCCCGGCGATCGCCCGGTCCAGCGTTTAAAGGAGCGATGAAACGCACTGGGGTCGGAAAAACCCAGCAACTCGGCGACGTCGCTAACGGTCAGCTCCGGATTGCGCAGATAGCTGATCGCCGCCTCCCGGCGCAAATGATCCTTGATCCGCTGATAGGAGGTTCCCTCCCGGTCGAGACGTCGTCGCAGGGTGCGCTCAGACATGTTCAACTGACTGGCCAGCTCGTCAAAGGTCGGCAGTTCGCGCTGAAAATCGTCGCCCAGCAATTGTTTGATTCGCGACGCGATGCCACCGTCCGACACCATGGGCTTGATCACCACATGGTAGGGCGCCAGCTTGAGAAAACGCTCCAGGTCCGATTCGCTGCGGGCGATCGGCGCGCGCAGTACCGAGTCGGAGAACTCCACCCAGTTGCTGGACTCCCCGAAGTGAACCGGGCAGTGAAAGAAATGATCCAGCCCGCGGCGACGACTCGGTTCAGCGTCGGCACAGCCGGCCTGCAGCAACTCAATCGGCTGATCGATCAACCAGGCACAGAACCGCACCCAGATCGCCAGACTATAGAGCACGCTCACCTGCATGCCCGGCTGCACATCGCCCCCTGACAGGTAACTCAGGCGCACGGTTTTGCGGGCGGCATTGTGCTGTAGTTCGTGTTCCGCCTTCTCCCTGCCACGTTCGCGGCAGGT
>JBFHCW010000225.1:0-4144 GCA_041585035.1 Litorivivens sp. | reverse complement strand
GATCCCTCCAGTGGGGTTACAGCCCCCGCGGCTTATATTCTGGAAGTGATTCAGGCCGAGGGCGGGGTCAATGTCGCGACAGAGGCCTGGCTGAAAGAAGTACAGCGCATTGCTCATGCCCATGGCGCTCTGTTTATCGTCGATGAGATTCAGGTGGGCTGTGGTCGCACCGGAACTTACTTCAGTTTTGACGATATGGACCTGTCGCCAGATATCGTCTGCCTGGCTAAAGGTATTGGCGGGTTTGGTACACCGCTGGCCATGAACTTGATCAAGCCCGAATATGACAAGCACTGGTCGCCGGGCGAGCATACCGGCACGTTTCGCGGGCAGGGCTTTTCCTTTGTGGCCGGCCGCGAAGCCCTGAGCTACTTTGACGATGATGCACTGATGGGTGAGGTTAACGAAAAAGGCGCGTTGATGGCCGGGCATCTGGAAGACCTGGCCAAGCGCTATGCCGGGCAGGGTTTCTCGGTGCGCGGCAAGGGCATGATGCAGGCGCTGGATGTGGTCGACGGCGCTAAGGCAAAGCAGATGGCGGCGGCCTGCTTTGAAAACGGCCTGTTAATTGGTCCCTGCGGCAGCGGTGGGCGCGTTCTGAAACTGATTCCGCCGCTGACGATTTCCGAGGCAGACCTGAAAGAGGGCTTGGCCATTCTGGAAGACGTCATCGGTCGTGTGATGGAGGACGCCGCATGAGGCAGCGCGATGATATGACCTTCCCGTTCGAGGAATACGAACGGCGCCTGACGGAACTGCGGCAGCGAATGTCGCAGCGCCTGCTGGATGCGGTGGTCATTACCGATCCGGAAAATCTCATGTATCTCACCGATTATCAGACCACCGGTTATTCATTTTTCCAGTGTCTGGTGGTGCCGCTGGAAGGCGAGCCTTTCATGATTACCCGGATGTTGGAGGAAACCAATGTTCACGCCCGCACCTGGGTGGAGCTGACACGGCCCTATCCCGATACAGGTGATGCTATCCAGATGCTGGTGCAGAGTCTGCGTGAATTCGGTCTGGCCAATAAATATATAGGCTATGAACGGAACAGTTATTTTTTCCCCGCGTACCACCAGGACTACATTCACACCACCTACACGGAAGGCAAGTTGCTGGATTGCTTTGGCATTGTTGAGCAGGGCAGGGTGAAGAAGTCGGCGCATGAAATTGAAGTGATGCGCAAGGCCGCGCGTGCCACCGAGGCCGGCATGCGTGCGGGCTATGAAGCCTGTCAGCCCGGCGTGACAGAAAATGAAATCGGTGCGGCGATCTCGGCGGCCATGTTTCGCGCCGGGGGTGAACCGCCGGCCGTCATGCCCTATGTCACCTCTGGCCCCCGCACTTTGATTGGTCACGCTACCTGGGAAGGTCGCGAAGTGCAGGCGGGTGAGCATGTGTTTCTGGAGGTCGGCGGCTGTTTTCGCCGCTATCACACGGCGATGATGCGCACGGTAGTGCTGGATGAGCTGTCGCCCTCGATGGAAAAGGCTCAGGAGCGAATGAAACTTGCGCTTAAGGATGTTAAGGCGGCCATACGTCCGGGGCTGACGGTCTCAGATGCAGATAACCTGGTGCGCAAGATCATCACGGACAACGATGTCGGTGCGCGACTTATTACCCGCTCGGGCTATTCGATCGGTATTGCGTTCCCACCCAGCTGGGACGAAGGCTACATCATCAGCCTCAAGCAGGGTGAATCGGCGGTGCTGGAAGAGGGAATGACCTTTCATCTGATCCCCTGGATGTGGGCGGTGGATGGTGACAAAACCTGTGGCATATCCGACACCGTCCGGGTTACGGCAACCGGATGCGAATCCTTTTTTGATTTCGAGGAAGACTTTCTTGCCAAGCCAGGCAAGGCGGATCGTTTAGGCAGTAAACCCACAGCCGTCTCGAAGAAGGATGAGAAAGGGGCAAGCGCGTTAAAGCTGGCTGGTCAGGCAAAAAAGCAGGAGGGGGAATAATGCTGAAAGTGATTAATCCCGCCACGGGCCGCCTGATTAATGAAGTACCGGCGGCGACTCCGGCTGATATCGACGCCACGATGGAGCGCTCTGAGGCCGCGTATCGCAAATGGAGGCATACCACCTTTGCCGAACGGGCCGAGCTTTTGCAGAAGGTCGCCCAGCATATGCGGGACAATGTTGAAACGCTGGCACCGCTGATGACCGAGGAGATGGGCAAGCCCATCAAGGAAGCTCGGGGTGAGGTAATTAAGGCGGCCTGGTGTGCCGAGCACTACGCCGAACACGCCGAGCGCTATCTGGCCAATGACGAGCTGGCCTCGGATGCCTCCCATAGTTATGTTCGCTATCTTCCGCTGGGGCCGGTGTTGGGTATATTGCCCTGGAATGCGCCGTTCTGGCTGGCGTTTCGTTTCTGCGCGCCGGCGCTGATGGCAGGGAATACCTGTGTTATGAAGCACGATCCCCATGTGCCTGCCTGTGCGGCAGCTATTGCCGGAGTATTTGACGCGGTGGGCGCGCCTGCCGATGTGTTTCAGAATCTGCCGCTGGCGACCCCCGATGTGGAAGCTGCCATTCGCGATCGACGAATTCGCGCCGTCTCCTTTACCGGGTCGGACCGGGCGGGGGCCAAGGTGGCCGCCGCAGCAGCCTCAGAAATCAAGCCCGCGGTGCTGGAGCTTGGTGGTTCGGACCCCGCCATTGTGCTGGCCGACGCCAATCTCGATGAGGCGGCGGATGCCATCACCACTTCGCGCATCATCAACGCGGGGCAGAGCTGTATCGCAGCCAAGCGGATCATCGTCGAGGCGCCGGTTTACGACACCTTCGTTGAGAAGTTGTCGGAGCGGCTGGGGCGTCTGAAAGTGGGCGACCCCGCGCGCGACGATACCGATGTCGGCCCCATCGCGCGCCAGGACCTGCGCGATTTGCTCCATCGACAGGTGGCAGAGACCATCGAGCAGGGCGCAGAGTGTCTGCTGGGAGGAGAATTGCCAGACGGTGACGGTTATTTTTATCCGGTCACTTTATTGGCTGGCGTAAAGGCCGGTATGACCGCAGCCTGTGAAGAAACCTTTGGCCCGGTGGCGGTGGTGATGAGGGTGGATTCTGCGGACGCCGCGTTGGCGTTGGCCAATGACACCGACTACGGGCTTGCCGCGAGCATCTGGACCGAGCGCGAGCGCGGTGAAATGCTTTCACTGCAGATGGAAGCAGGACAGGTTGTTGTCAACGGACTGGTCAAAACCGATCCGCGTCTGCCCAGTGGTGGCATCAAACGATCCGGTTACGGTCGTGAGTTGGGGCCGCACGGCATCCATGCTTTCGTCAACGCGCAGCAGGTGTGGGTGGGGCCAAAGCAGGAATAACGCGGGGTTTGGCGGTGTGAAAGCCGGTATTCCTTGACCGTTCGGAGGCACAAGCCTATAATCCCGCGTCTTGATTGAAGTGGCATCGAGAGCGTGTGAAATGCTCGGGTCCACGCAGTGAAGGCGATAGAGTTCCGTCGCCGGAAGGACGTCGAAAGCCCCTCTTTAGGGGCTTTTTAGTAGCCATAGGAAATGGCTGCCGGACAGTAGTTTAACAATGTGGGCCTAGTGCCCATTTTTTGTTGGTGGGTCATAAATTTGTCGGCCAAGTCGCGACAGTTGCAGGAATTACTCGAGCCCTCGGTAACCGCTCTCGGTTACGAGTTTTGGGGGCTGGAATATCTGGCGCAGGGACACTCTGCGCTGCTGCGGATCTACATTGATGCCGAGCAGGGTATCAATGTGGATGACTGTGCACGTGTCAGTCGTCAGGTAAGCGCAGTGCTTGATGTTGAAGACCCCATCACAGGCGAATACCGGCTGGAAGTATCCTCGCCGGGCATGGATCGGCCGCTGTTTACCATCGCGCAGTTTGCGGCCGCCGCCGGTGAAACCGTCAAGCTGAAACTGCGTATGAATTACGAAGGGCGTCGCAACTTTAAAGGGCGTCTGGTTGGAGTGGAAGAGGAAGATGTGGTGATTCTGGTGGATGATCACGAATACCTCTTCCCTGTAGTGGATATAGAAAAAGCGAATGTTGTTCCGCGATTTGACTGAAATCTGCGGGCTCTGGTCAATCGCCGGAAAACACCGGCCAGTCGACGAGGCATAGAGGAAGGATGAGCAAGGAAATCTTACTGGTAGCTG
>JBFHCW010000224.1:0-4186 GCA_041585035.1 Litorivivens sp. | reverse complement strand
TGATGCAGCACAACTTTGTCGCCGCATCCGCGAATATTGAAACTCTGGATCCGGAAGCCGAGGGCATGCCAATTGTGCGCGAGCGCAAGGATGGCGTTACCCTGAACACCATCATGTCGAACAGCTTTGGCTTCGGCGGCACCAACGCCACTCTGGTGTTCAAGCGCTACGCAGACTAAGAAAACAGAACACCCCTCCACCGGCGAGGGGTGTTCTGTCAGCTCAGCAAATCCTTTAGTAACAGCGCCTCAACCTGCTCACCTTTTTGCACCGTTCTGCCCTCCGGCAAGACCACCAGCGCATTGGCCCAGGCTGCCGACGCCAGCACCCCCGAACTTTGATTGGCGTATAGCGAAGCCTTCAGCTCGCCGCCTAACACGTCAACTCTGGCGCGAAGATACTCCTGCCGCCGGCCCGGTTTCGGCCAGTCAAAATCAGCGATCACCGGCCAGGCCTGCGGCAGAACATCACGCGCCCCCTGCATGGCCAGCAGATAGGGTTTGACCAGAATCAAAAAGGTAACAAATCCCGACGACGGATTGCCCGGCAGGCCAAAGAAGGCCGCCTCACCAATGCGACCGTAAGCCAGCGGTTTGCCGGGTTTGATCGCCAGCTTCCACAAACGCAGCTCACCCAGTTTTTCCACCTGGGCTTTGACATGATCCTCTTCACCGGCAGACACGCCGCCGGTAGAGACGATCAGATCACAGTCGCGGGCCGCCTGTTCCAGCGCGGCCGCCGTTGCCTCGGCGGTATCCGCGACGATGCCACAATCACGCACCTCGCAGCCCAGACCGTCCAGCAGGGCAGCCAGCATGGCGCGATTGGAGTTGTAGATCTGCCCTTCCGCCAAGACCTCGCCCGGCTCCACCAACTCGTCGCCGGTAGATAGCAGCGCCACACGCGGGCGTCTCGATACCTCGGCCTCTGCCAGCCCCAGGGCCGCCAGCAGCCCGACGTCCGCCGCACTGAGCCGCTCGCCTCCCTGATACTTGCCCTCACCCCGGGCAATATCCTGACCCCTGGGACGAATATGCTGCCCCTGCTTCGGCTGCTCGCGCACTGCGATGCCGCCGTCCAAGAGCTCGCAATCTTCCTGCATGACCACCGTGTCCGCGCCCGGCGGAATGGGTGCACCGGTAAAAATGCGGGCCGCAGTGCCCGGCTCCAATGGCTCGCCCACCTGCCCCGCCGCGATCCGCTGACTCACCGGGATGCAGGAAAGCCCCGCATCCTCGGCGCGCAGGGCATAGCCGTCCATCGCCGAGTTATCCAGCGGTGGCACGTTGAGCTCCGCGATAACGGCTTGCCGCAGCACCCGGCCGCGCCATTGACCGAGGGCGCAGCGCTCGACCGGCAATACCCGCACGTCAGCCAAAAGCTGCTGCAGCGCCTGATCAACCGGCATCAAGGCCATTAGTGACCGCCCGCCTTGCGGGTGCGGAGCACGCCGACGAAGTTGCAGGGTTTGTGGGTGCTGGTCAGCTGCTCGCGGATAATGCCGTCCCAGGCTGTGCGGCAGGCGCCGGTCGAGCCGGGCACACAGAAAATTACCGTGTTGTTGGCAAGCCCCGCAACGGCCCGCGACTGAATCGTCGAAGAACCGATTTCCTTAAAGGAGATCTGTCGAAACAGCTCGCCAAAGCCCTCTATGTGTTTGTCGAACAACACCGACAGCGCCTCAGGCGTGGAATCGCGGCCGGAAAAGCCGGTGCCGCCGGTGGTCAACACCACATCAATGCCCGGATCGGCGATCCAGCGCGAGACCACCGCGCGCATCTGGTAGACATCGTCTTTGACAATGCATTTGTCGGCGACCACATGGCCCGCAGCCCTTGCTGCCTCGCGCAGGTAATCCCCGGACGTGTCATTGCTGTCGTCGCGTGTATCGGAAACGGTTAACACCGCCATATTCAACGCAAGGGATTCAGAAAGTGCTGTCATGATCTCTGATTCTCACACAGTAGTTTGATCGGTTGCGGCAGAAAACTGCGCCAGGGAAGCTGTTTGATGCCAAAGTCGTGCAGGATCTTTTCACAGCGCAACACAGGCACCGCCGGCTCAATGCGCACACCAGATTCCTGCACAGTCAAACTCGTGGCCTTCTGCCCCAGATCGAGCTGCTGCGAGGCAAAGGCCAACATCACCTCGGCAAACTCGTAGGCCGTGGTCGGACCGGAACTGTTGTAGTGATACACGCCCCAGTTGTTCGCCCCGCAAGCCAGCTGGTCGATAAGCCCCGAAATAACCCGCGCCAGATCAGTAACATGGGTGGGACAGGTTTTCAGCTGGGAGTTGAGGCCAATATCGCCGCCATCGAGCAGACGTCGAAACAGCTGTACGAAAAAGTTGTCGATCTGGCTACTGAACACGGGGCCTGTGCGCAAAATGACATGCGACGGTACATGTCGCTCCAGCAGATGCTCCACCGCACTAAGCCTGGCACCCGCCACGCTGCCCGGCTGCACACTGTCGGACTCGCGGTGATTGATCGGCGCCTCATCACCATCGAACACCCGGCCGTCACTGAGCTGCATAAAGAGGCTGTCACTGGCTTCCACCAGCTCAATCAGATGGTGACGCGCGTCCCCATGGATAACCAGGTCGGTGCCGCGCTGCAGGCCTTCCAGAGTAGCGAGGTCCACCACCACATGATTGGCAACATCCGAGCGCTGCAGCGACGGTATCTGCTGCGGCTCGACAACACGAAAGGCACGCCCGCGCCCCTCGAACCATTGGCAGAGCGTCTGTTGGAGTGCAGAGGGAGTAGCTATTACCAGAACCTTCAAAACCGTTACCGCGCAGGACCTAGACCGTGGAGGCTATTGTAGGCGTGCTGACCGGGAACTGCGATACCTGCCGGATAGAAACCAGGACTGGTCATAACGCGGCGGTCCCGCATCCGGGTCGCACGCTGCAGTGAGCAGACTGCGGGAGGCCGAGCACACAACTCCCCCGGCGCGCATAACTCAAAGCAGGCGGCTGTATGCCTCATCGAGGTATTCCAGGATATCGTCAGATTCAAACAGCGCCACCCCCGTGTTGGGGTCTTCGAGGTAGGGCGCCATCACCTGCCCGGTCTTGTCCTTCAGGGCACGGCGGTAGGTGCCAACATGTTCAAACTCTGGCCACAGACGATTGCGCACCGGTGTCAGGGCAAAATCCTGCCACTGGGCCTTGCCAATGGGGCGCACCCGATAGGCCAGCTCCAGCTCGCACAGACGTTCCCGTACCAGCCGGGCATAGGGGCTGGACTCGAAACCCCACAAGACCAGTGGTTTGTCTGCAGTGACGGACGGCCGCGCAAACATACCTCGACGCGTCCGCAGTCCGGAGGCCAGCATTGAAGACGCCGTATCCAGGGTTTTAATGCGCAGCTGCGAAGGCGGCTTACGATCCGCGTAGGTGGCGTAGAGGTAGGCAATAATATCAGCCGACTCAAATAGCTGACGCTCGGTGTTCGGGTCGATCAGAAAGGGAAACTGGGCCTTGCCACCCAGACGCTCCGCTTCCTCGCGAAATCGCTCACCGCGCTTGGGACAGGGCCGGATAAGCACTTCGATTTCCAGCTCAGTGAGCGCCTCCCGCACCAGTCGGCAGTAGGGGCAATTTTCAATATCGTAGAGAACCAGTGTTTTGACAGGCTGACGGGCTGCGGGTCGGCTCATGGTGCCTCGCCAGAGGGCCGCCGATGAAGTCGCCAGCGAATTCAGAAGATTCAGTGCCGTTGCCATGTCACGCCTCCATGGGAAAATCGCATCATACCCCCCTGCCCGGGGAAATGCCCAGATTCCCGGTCTCCGGTACCGCGTCAATGGCCGTCAATCGCAAGCGCCAGCTGACGGCCAGCGACAACACACACAGCGTCAGTTTCAGTGGCAGCAGCCATGCGCCCCAATAAACAAAACTGCCGGGCTCATAGACTGAAATCGCCGCTATCAGGCCAATGCGCAGACAGTCCACCAGCGGCGACGGGGACAGCATCAACTGCTGACTGTTGGCCGCAACGCCGGCGAGCACCGCCAGCAGCAAACCCGTTTTAGCAGCCACCGACAGCAATTCAAGGTTTGCCAGCGTGTAGGCCGCCGTCAGCAACAGCACCGCAAACTGAAACCACGCCCAGACAATCAGCCAGAGGGGCTGGGGGCGACGGAATTTCTGGGCGGGGTCGCGGTAATCAAGCTTG
>JBFHCW010000223.1:0-4212 GCA_041585035.1 Litorivivens sp. | reverse complement strand
GAAGCTCTCATAGCCGGAGATCGTCACCGGCTGATCGGCTGCCGCGGCTTTCCCCGCCGCGAATTGCTGCATAAAGCGGATGAATTCCACGTAATCGCCTTTCATCAACATATCCGGCTTTGCGGTCGGTTCGGCCAGGGAGAAGGCAACCCCCTCCTCCGGATCGAAACTCATCTGCCACCAGTGGGTTTTGTCACCCTGCACCAGTTCATGCACCATCAGGTAGCGGCGATCCAGTTTGGCGGCCTCTGCCTTCACCGCTTCACTGGCGGCCAGCCTGCGGTTCATGATATCGACATGGGTGGCGGACATAAACAGGGGCTTTGCACCGGGCTCGGAGTTTGACTGGACCGCCTGCTCGGGAGATTTGGTGGCCGCTCGCGCCATTTCAGCCGCAGCCTGTTCCGCTGTCATCTCGGGCAGTTTCTCGGGCGGCGGGTAGTCGACGCCAAAGGTCTCCACGGTGATCGATTTCACCGTGGGCGGCTGCAGCGGCGTGTGGACGAAGGGCACTTCTTCGCTGAATGGTTTGGCAGGAATACGCGACAGCTCCACCACATGATCCAGCCCGCCGATCACGTGGCCAAAGGCTGCATATTTTCCATCCAGTGAACCGCTGTTGCCGGTAGTGATAAACCAGACCGAGCCGCCACTGTCGGGTGTCAGCCGGCCAAAACCGATGGTGCCGGGTGAGAAGTGGGTGCGATTATCGACGCCGTTTTCGACAAACTCGCCCCGGATCGCGTAACCGGGGGTCGCGCTCCAGTCAAGCTCGTCGCTGCCACCCTGAATCAGACGGTCCTTCTCCACACGCCCCAGGGGCTGGCCGTTGTAGTAGCCAGTTTCCGCCAGGTGGATAAAGCTGCGCACGGACTGCGGCGCCTGCTCGGGATACAACTCCAGGCTGATCTGGCGGCCGTCTTCCATGCTGATGGTGGCGATGGGATTCATAGCGCCTTTGCCGGCTTTACCGGCCGCGATCAGGGAGCCGGCGATATCGGGGCCGCTGGGCAAGCCGGCCCGCTCGCTGTCACTCAGGCTGTTCCACCATTGAGCTACCTTGCCTGCATCGTGGGGCACCACATCGTCGCTGTACTGTGCGAACTGGGCCTCGGGGAAGTCGTTATCCAGACCGCGCAGGTGTTTGTCGAAGAAACCCCGTGCAAAGTCATTCATGATAGCCAACATGGTGGGGCCATCGATGCTGCCAAACAGCGCCGACTTGACCGGGCCGCGCGCCAGCATGATGAAATCCGTGACACCGGAGTGGACCACATTCTTGACCCGCAGGCGGTAGATATCGTCACGGGTACCGGCCGCCGAGTGTTCTTCATAGGAGAAATCGGTAAAGCTGAACTCGCTGTAGTCCCAACCGTGATCACCTCCCATTTGCGTGAACATCAGCGGCCAATCATGCATGAACACCAGCAGGGGTTTTTCGTGGTTCCGATTGAACATCTGCGGATCAAAGTTGCCGCCATCGAGGTTGAGCGCCGCGGCACAATCTGCATCCCGGTAGCAGACCGAAGGCCCGGTGGAACCACCGAACGACATCCCGGTGTGGCCGACCTGGCTGAAATCACTGGCCGCGGCAATCTCGGCAATGGCCGGCGGCACTCGCCCCGCCTTCAGTTCATCCTTCACAAACAGGCGATCGTCGATCCAGATCGCACTGCGTAAACTGTTCTCCCAGGAATTCCGGGCCGTTATCAGTCCTCAGCACCTGTGGCAGTGGACGCTGGCTCCGGATCCGCTCACAGAGCCAAGCGTTTCTTGTGAACGGCCTTGCCAGATTTATCGGCGCCGTGGAGTTGAAAGCTGTTTTTAGCAATATCAATGACGCTCGTATATATCGACGCCTGGGATCGGCGCAACGACTCAGCATTTTTGGCCTCCTGCCAAGGCCTCACCCTGCCGGTTATTTCTGATGGACTTTCTTCGGAAGCGGCGCGACCGGCGTGACTACTTGCCATAGTCACGCCGGGTTGGTATCGTCATGACTATGGGTAATGACTACAGGCATTTAAAATGAATCCACCCCTAGTTTCT
The DNA here is from genome assembly GCA_041585035.1 of Litorivivens sp. Lineage (GTDB taxonomy): Bacteria > Pseudomonadota > Gammaproteobacteria > Pseudomonadales > Spongiibacteraceae > Litorivivens. Next base: position 2,163 of record JBFHCW010000223.1, on the reverse strand, counting down.
AAATCGCAATTCAAGGCAAAGGCGCTTGAGTATTGCCGGCAAGTCGAGGCTTCCGGCGACCCAGTGATTGTGACTGACAATGGGCGTCCCGCGATCGAGGTTCGGCGTTATCGCAACGATAAGCGATCACCACTAGAGAAGCTGAGGGGCAGTGTCATCGAGTATAAAGACCCTACTGAGCCGGTCGCGCAGGAAGACTGGGAGGCACTGAGTTGATTGTACTGGATACCCACACTCTGATTTGGTGGGTCAATGGAGATGACCAGCTCTCTGCTAAGGCAAAGGCGGCGATAGAGTCCGAGATCCAGTCCGACGATGGGTTGGTTATCGTGTCATCGATCTCTGCTTGGGAAATTGCTCTACTGGTCCAGCGTGAAAGATTGACGCTGAGCATGGGGGTTGACGAGTGGCTGGAAGAGGTCCGTGCAATTGAGGGGGTCAGGTTTGAGCCAGTCGAGAATGATGTTGCAGTTGCCTCAACGCGGCTACCTGGGAATTTCCACAAGGACCCTGCCGATAGAATGATCGTTGCGCTAGCCAGACACATTAATGCAACGCTAGTGACAGTGGATGAAAAGATCAGAGCATACCGCCACGTCCGAACAGTTTGGTAAGGGGCTGAAAGGGATATAAGCTACTACGCAAAGTTGGTCGTGATGTATGGCTAATGTGTGTGATTCATTGAGATCGTTTCAATCTAAAAGCAAGCACTCCGACCCCCTATCCGGACGCATAACTCATCCCTCTACCAGCGCTTTAAGGGCCGCTAACTCGGCCTGGAAGCGCGCGTAACCCATCAGCGGCCCCAGATTGGGTTAGTAGAATTTGTAGGTGCGCCGCTCGTTGGGAACCACCTCGACGTCTTTCACGTAGTACAGCGCCGTTTTCCCTTCAGTTCGATCCACTGCCTTGTGTAAAGCGGCCTCATTGAACAAACCCTGATCCACATACTTTACAAATTCACCGGCACTCACCGGGGCCTTGTCGGTATAGAGCGCGATCTCAATATCGCCCAAAGTGGTCTCGATCACCACCTCGACCACACCTGAAGCCTTGTCGGGCGCTACCGTCGTTTGCTGCGCACAGGCCGCCAGCATGAGCGTGAGCGCAGCGGCCAGTATTTTTATCTATGTCATGGTGATTTCCTTTTTTCTCGCAAACCCAAGCATGACTATTTATCCAACAGCACCTTGTCCAGAAACGGCGCGAATGTGTTCTCAACTCATTTTCCCTTCACCCAAAGCTCCTCAATGCCCCACATATAGGCTGTGGGCCAAACCGTGAAGTGATCATCGTTGGGGAAAATGCGGCTGTGCAAGGTCAATGAAGGATATTTGCGCGAGGTCAGGCGCTCGGTCATCAGTACCACGGTAGAAACAATTTCAGCGGTCGACCACATCGGGTGGTACATCTCCGCTTCACCGGCACTGATAAAGACTTCGGCCGGCAGGTCCTTGTTGTTGGCGTGCCACTTCACTTCCATATCCAGATAGGGCTGGTAGTCGGCCGGGCTGCTGATAATGTACTTGGCAAAGCTCTCAGGATGATTGAGCAGCACATAGAGGCCAAACTGCCCGCCACCGGAATGGCCTGCATAGGTGTGCCCCTCGGGATCCATCCGATATTGCTTTGCCAGTTTGGGCCGCAGCTGGTTCACCAGGAAATCGCGGAAGCCCTCTGCACCCCCCATAGCGCTTTCTGGAAGAGCGGCCAGCATCGGGCCCATTACTGACTTCTCCGGGATAAAGTCGTAGGTGCGACGACGCTGAAATTCGGCCATGGAAACGTCCGCCGGCGCGCCCACGGCTACCACGATCATTTCGGTGCGCATCAGTGAGCCACCCGACAGTGCAGCCTGGGCGATCTCCAGCGCATTGTCGGTGACCCAAAGGGTGGGATACGCCTTGTCGGTCAGTTGGTAAGTGGGCGGCAGGTACACCCGCACTTCGTGGTCCCATTCCCAGCCTTCGGCCCGCTCCAGTATCGCAGGCTCAACCGTTCCCCGCGACGGCGTCTGTTGTGCCATCGCCAGCATGGCGGCGTGTTCCGGGGTGAGATCGGCGGTGGCATTCTCAGGATTCTCCGCAGCGCACCCGGCCTGGGCCAGCAGTGCGAGTGCCAATGTAGCGATAATCTTTTTCATAGATCTGTCCTTGGTTTTGT
>JBFHCW010000222.1:0-4213 GCA_041585035.1 Litorivivens sp. | reverse complement strand
GGTGCTAGTGGCCGCAAGGCCGTGGAGGTTCAAGTCCTCTCCTGGGCACCATTTATCCTCGTACGATTCACCGACACCTACCTTTATTCTCGGGCTCGACTGAATCGTCGAACGTCTGGTAACCCCTATGTCATTTACCACCCTCGGCCTTTCCGAACCCCTGTTAAAAGCCATTGCTCAGAAAGGCTACGAAACACCGTCCCCCATTCAGGCCCAGGCCATTCCCGTCGTGCTGAAACAGCAGGACTTAATGGCGGCGGCACAAACCGGCACCGGCAAGACCGCCGGCTTTACCCTGCCCATTCTCGAGCTGTTGAGCCGCGGCGAGCGCGCCAAGCCCAATAAAGCCAGAGCACTGATTCTGACCCCGACCCGCGAACTCGCGGCGCAGGTTGGCCAGAGCGTGCAGGATTACGGTCAGCATATGAATCTGCGCAGCGCCGTGGTGTTTGGCGGGGTGAAAATCAACCCGCAGATGATGGCCCTGCGCAAGGGTGTCGATATTCTGGTCGCCACCCCCGGCCGCCTGCTGGACCTGTATCAGCAGAACGCCGTGCGCTTTGACGAACTGGAAATTCTGGTGCTCGACGAAGCCGATCGCATGCTGGATATGGGCTTTATTCACGACATCAAAAAGATTTTGAACGTGCTGCCCAAGCAGCGCCAGAACCTGCTTTTCTCCGCGACTTTCTCGGGCGATATTCGCACTCTGGCCAAGGGCTTGATGAATAATCCGGAGGAAATCTCAGTCTCACCACGCAACACCACGGCAACCTCGGTAACGCAAGTGATTCACCCGGTGGACAAGGCCCGCAAACCCGACCTGCTGATTCAACTGATCAAATCCCAGGGCTGGTATCAGGTACTGGTGTTCAGTCGCACCAAACACGGCGCCAACAAATTGGCCAAGAAGCTGGACAGCGCCGGCATTAACTCCGCCGCCATTCACGGCAACAAAAGCCAGGCGGCGCGCGAACGGGCGCTGAGCGAATTCAAAAAGAACAAAGTGCAGGTATTGGTCGCCACCGACATTGCCGCACGCGGCCTGGACATTTCCCAGCTGCCCCACGTGGTGAACTTCGACCTGCCCAATGTGGCTGAAGACTATGTGCATCGCATTGGCCGCACCGGTCGCGCCGGCGCCGAGGGCGAAGCCGTGTCACTGGTCAGTGCGGATGAATTCAAGCAGCTGCAGCAGATCGAGCAACTGATTGGTAAGAGTCTGCCACGGGAATACGTGGATGGTTTTGAGCCAAATCATGAAGTGCCCGCCTCGCAGCCCGTTCGAAAGCCGCAAAAACCGCGCGTCCAACCACGCGGTCCGCAACGGCCTTCCCATAATCGCGGTGGCAATGCGGGCAACAACACGCAAGCCAAACGCAAGCCCCGACCGCCGCGTGCGCGACGGTCGGATTGAGGGTTATTTGTAGTACCAATAGGTGCGCTTGCGGCCCGGATCAAGATTCAGGGTCGGCGTACTGGGATCAAAGGCCGAGGGGCCTTCACCGCCGATAATAAACGGCACTGTTTCATCGCCAATCGTGACCAGCCCCGCAATTGGCGATGGCGGCATGCCTCCACCGACAAACACGTTAACTGTCGCATCGCCGGTCAGGAAGTTAACCTTGTAGCCCCGCGCCACGCCCAGATTAGCGGTACAGGAATCTTCAGGCACAGCGTCCGGCTGATTGGTCGAAAAGAACACATTCCCCGCCACGACTACTGGCGCGTTAACCCCCTTCTCACCAGCACCGGAAAAACTGAAGTAGTAGCCGTCGAACAAATCACCATTGCCATCGAAATCAACCAGAGTAACTTCCGTGCCATTCGCGTCCTCATACTTTCCTGTCGACGAGTTATACGTGCAGTCGACCGGGGCATTATTGGCATCCAGACAGCGCCCAGCAGTGCGGTTAAACAAATCAGTTTCTGTCAGAACCGCCCGGGATTGCTCATTAGCTACGGAGCGATTCGGATCTCCGTCATAGGAGACAGTATCCTTAATCATATAAAAACGATTCGTCACGTTATAAGCCAAACCAGGCGTAGAATCGTTTGTAAAGAGCGGGTGCTCCCGATCGCCAGTCACCGCAACCACCGCGTCGAAGTTATTCGTGGGTACAACGTCGGGCGCAAACAGGAATTTGCGCGCATCATTGCCTGTGCCACTGATATCGGCGATTTTTATAAGCTGGAAATCAGCAGGCGTCGGTGTATTACTGTAGCCGTTGGGCTCCAAATCAACCCGCCAGATACCACCCCCAACATCGGCCGCATACAGTCTGTCGACAACACCATCAAAGTTGCGATCAACCACTGTCACATCAGCAGCAAAGGACTTGTCGAAATCGACAGTAAAATCACTGTTATCAAAACAGTTACTGGTGGTTGCACCGGTCACACCTTGGCAATCCCCTAATGCAGCCCAAACCAGGCTACCATCGGTCACATCTAGAATAATGATACCGCGGCCTTCATCGGTCGTACGCGTCACTGCATTGCCATTACTGTCAACGCATTGTCCCGCCGGCTCGCAATCTTCCACATCGGCATCGTAGCCAGCCGCCATAATCATTACCGGATTGGCGTGCCCCTTAATCTCCACAATCTTGGGCTGTGACCAGGTCTGCGCGAGCTCCGGTATGTCTGCCTTATTTTTCTTCCAGAGAATTTGGGGGGGCTGCGTCGGATCAGTAACATCCATTGCGTAAACTACCGCACCGCCGCGTCGAGCCGTCAAAAAGATATAGGACTTGCCAGCCGTCGCTCCAGTTGTGCGCTTGTCTTGCAATATGGACGTAATGCCATCAAAGAAGTAATCCCGAGGAATAGCCTCGTCATCGATAACGCCAGTGTAATTAATACGAGGATCATCGTTAAACAAACGCGGTAACTTGGTAAAGAACTCCGGCGCGACAAAACTCCAGAGTTCGCCACCCGCCGGGATAACGCGGCCGTCCGCCAGCGTAATGGAGCGGGTCTGGTTGCCGTTTACCGCACGATAGAGCCCATCGTTGGCGCCATAAAATACGACAACATCAGTCTCACCCGAGGGATTGTCTCCATTAATATCGCCGAAATTAATAACGGCAGGGCGCGAATGCAGCACATCGCCATGTATCGAGGGACGAATATTGATATTGCAGCTTGTTGTACCATCGGGATAGTTACGCGTGCCGTCATTATTCAGCGGACACGGCCCCTCTAAGTTTTCGTTGTTTGCTACATCCTCGCCGCGAACCCATTGAATCAAATTTGTGCCACTCAGCAAGGTTTCGCCCTGACAGGTAACGTCATGACTTCCCAGAGCAACATTATCTAACTCGATAGTATAGGAGTTGGCTGTATTGATGGTCGCAGCTTCAGTGACAAACGAGCCACCCGTCATCTGAGTTAAACCAACACCATCGCCGCCGTTAACGGTTTCACTAGCCGAAATCGCACAGGAGGTTAGTGTTATCTGCTCACCCGAGGAGAAACCGTGACTATTCTGAGTAACAACCGCGTCAGTCGAGTAGCGATATACTGTAACCTCAAGTTGATTGCCGCCATTATTGGCACCCGCCGGCATGGAAGGCATTTGGACCCGGAAGTATTTCAAACCACTTACGGAGTGGGTGCCTGTCTCCAGAACCTCACAGGTATTTGCATCAGTCAACGCGTTATTGCAATCAGTCTGAGACAGGAAAGTGGCATCTGTAGGCGTGATATCTACCTGATCGGCTGCAACTTTATCCTGCCCCGTTCCCGACTCAGCCCGAACAGCAGGCAAAGTCCCGGCTACCGCCTCATAAAAATTACAGTACGTGGTATCCACACCTCGGACTTTAATAGCTTCACAGGCATACGTTACGTTCAACTTGTCTATTGATCCGGCTCGGATCGCGGCAGAGCCCGCACCGCTGGATGACAATTCAAACAAATCATCAGCATTACTCGTCAGAGTATTGTTTGACGTGGAAAACTCCGGAAGGGTTGTATTGGTCGGACAGGCTGTGCTGTTGCAGGTGTAAACTTTACGCGCTGCCTGACTAGTTAAATACTGCACTCGCGCAATCTGACCTGCACCGCCTTTTTCAACCAGATCACCATCGGGCTTATCGAAAGATCGCGCATCCCCACTGGGACTATTCACCCAAAAACCGAAACCCTCATCGGCTTCTGTCGGCCAATCAGCCTGGCCCGACGGTGTATTTGTCGTCCAAAAACTGGC
>JBFHCW010000221.1:0-4219 GCA_041585035.1 Litorivivens sp. | reverse complement strand
TGATCTGTTTCAAGGATTAAGCGGAGAAGAACTGGAAGCTCTGCGGCGCGCCAGCGTCGCAAGGGAATTCAGCAAGAATTCAGTCGTGATACACGAAGGTGATCTGGCCGACTCCCTCTACATCATCGAGCGCGGCCGGGTGAAGGTCTATTGCAGCGACAAAAACGGCAAGGATTTTGTGCTGGATATTCTTGAAGATGGCGACTACTTCGGCGAGCTGGCCCTGCTGGACGACGATCGTCGCTCGGCTTCGGTTCGCGCCATGGAGACCGCGAGTTTTCGGGTGATCTACAAGCAGGATTTCAATACGGTACTGGATGCCCACCCCAATATTGCGCGCACCCTGATCCGCAACCTGACCCGACGTATTCGCAAGCTGACGGATGACGTCAAGGCCTTGGCGCTGCAGGATGTCTACGGTCGTGTCGCGAAGGTCCTTACAACCCTGGCAGAAACCGACGAAAACGGTGTCGGCCGCATTCAGGAAAAACTGACCCAGCAGGATATTGCCGACCGGGTCGGTGCCTCCCGGGAGATGGTGGCGCGGATTCTGAAAGACCTGACGATTGGCGAGTATATCGCCATTGAGTCGCGTCAGATCCTGTTGCTGAAGCAGTTGCCAGAGAGTTACTGATTACCTCTATTCACGCGACCGCCCTCTCATAGAGGGCGGTCAATCTTTTTCTATTTCTTCAGCTATCGCTATGGCCCGACCTGTGGCAAAGCGCGCGCTAAACCTATCACCTTTGTTGAGCTGCGTTGCATCGCGCACGGCCTTGCCTTTGCTATCCAGCACAATGGCGTAGCCACGCTGTAGGGTGCCGTCCGGGCTTAGTTTGCGAATCACATCGGTCACATGCCCGAGTTTTTGCTGCTGCTGGCGCAGATGGCTGCGGGTTGCGCCCAGCAGGCGCTTTTGCGTGGTTATCAGTCGAGTTTGCTGTTGTTGCAGTTGTCGCGCCGGGCTGAGGCCCGATAGGCGCTGCTCAAGACTCTTCAGGTGCTGGCGGTGGGAAAGCATTTGCTGCGTCATCAGCCGTTGCAGGTAAAGTTCGCGCTCATCGACACGCTGTGAGCGTTCCGCCAGTAACTGCGAGGGATTGCGCAGGCGCTTGTGCAGGGCCTGCTGGCGGTCTCGCTTCTGTTGCAGGGTCCGTTGCATCTGGTTGTGCAGGGCTGAATTCAGCGAGCGCAAGGCCACCCTGACTTCCTGCTGATCGGGGCACAGCAGTTCCGCTGCCGCCGAGGGCGTCGGTGCCCGCAGATCGGCGACAAAATCACTGATGCTGAAATCCACTTCGTGGCCAACGGCGCTGACGACGGGCAGCTCGCTGGCAAAGACGGCATCGGCAACCCGGCGTTCGTTGAAGGGCCAGAGATCTTCCAGAGAGCCGCCGCCCCGCGTTAACAGGATCACATCGGGCCGATCGTCGCCCTCTAGTCTGTTGGCGAGGGAGATGGCGTTAACCAGCTGCGCGGCGGCGTTGTCGCCCTGTACCTGCGAGGGGATCAGCGTAACGCGCAGGGCAGGCCAGCGTCGTTCAATCACGGAGAGCACATCCTGAATCGCGGCGCCGGTGGGCGAGGTAATCACTGCCAGATGTCGCACCCGCCTGGGCAGCGGGCGCTTGCGGTCAAACTTGCCGGCCGCTTTCAGTTCCTGTTTGAGTTGCTCAAAGGCCTGCGCCAAAGCCCCGGCGCCGGCGGGCTGCATGGTGTCGACAATCAGCTGGTAATCGCCACGGCCCTCGTACAGGCTGACCTTGCCGCTCACCTGAACCTGCTGTCCGGCCTGGGGCTGAAAGCGCACGGCAAAATTGCGACCCTTGAACATGGCACAGCGGATCTGGGCTCGGTCGTCCTTAAGGGTGAAATACCAGTGGCCGGAACCGGGACGGGCAAGGTTGGATATTTCGCCGGTCACGCTAACGTGGGCAAAACAGTCTTCCAGCAGCTGTTTGGCCAGCCGGTTGAGCTGAGCTACCGATAAAACGTCAGTGGGGGAGGGTGTTTGCATGGCAGGCATTGTACTGTCTGACAGCGTTCCGCGACAGATCAGTGTGAGTATCGGTTTACTCAGGTAGCCCCCATCCATTAAAATTGTCCGATTAACTCGCGATCACCGGAAGAAGCCATGCTGCGAATCGCACAAGAAGCCCTGACCTTTGATGATGTACTCCTTTTGCCGGGCTACTCCGAAATAACGGCCAAGGATGTCAGTCTGCGCACCCGCCTGACCCGTAATATCGAACTGAACATTCCGCTGCTCTCGGCGGCGATGGATACCGTCACGGAAAGCCGCCTTGCCATCGCACTGGCACAGGAGGGTGGTATCGGGATCATCCACAAGAGTATGACTATTGAACAGCAGGCCGCTGAGGTCCGGGCTGTCAAAAAACATGAGAGTGGTGTGGTCAAAGATCCGATCACCATTGACGCCAACGCCACGCTCAGCGACTTGATTGAGTTGCGTCGCCGCAACAAGATTTCCGGTCTGCCGGTCATGGACAAAGGCGAGTTGGTGGGTATTGTCACCAGTCGCGATGTGCGTTTTGAGGAAGACCCGACCAAGCTGGTGTCTGCCATCATGACACCCAAAGAAAAGCTGGTGACCGTGAAAGAAGGTGCCGACATGGCGCTGGTACGCGAGCTACTGCACAAAAACCGCCTTGAGAAAGTGCTGGTGGTCAACGACGCCTTTGAACTGCGCGGTATGATCACCGTCAAGGACATGAACAACGCCCAGACCTACCCGCATGCCTGCAAGGATGCGTCTGGTCAGTTGCGTGTAGGCGCCTCCGTTGGCACCAGTGCTGATACCGACGATCGCATTGCCGCCCTGGTTGAAGCTGGTGTGGATGTGCTGGTGGTGGATACCGCTCACGGCCATTCGCGCAACGTGATTAATCGCGTTGCCCAGATCAAGAAGCATTACCCCCAGGTGGATGTGATTGGCGGCAATATCGCCACGGCAGAGGCGGCTACGGCACTGCTCGAAGCCGGTGCCGATGGCGTCAAAGTCGGTATTGGTCCGGGTTCAATCTGTACTACTCGTATTGTTACCGGTATTGGCGTTCCCCAGATATCTGCGATCGCCAATGTCGTGTCGGCGTTGAAGGATACCGACGTGCCAATCATTGCCGATGGCGGCATCCGTTACTCCGGTGATATTTCCAAGGCGATAGCGGCCGGTGCACACGCGGTCATGATGGGCTCCATGTTTGCCGGTACCGACGAGGCGCCGGGCGAAGTCGAGCTGTTTCAGGGGCGTACTTACAAGTCCTATCGCGGCATGGGCTCTATGGGTGCAATGTCGAAAACCCAGGGTTCCAGTGACCGTTACTTCCAGAGTGCGGAAGAGGGCGTGGAAAAACTGGTGCCGGAAGGTATCGAAGGGCGCGTGCCATACAAAGGCAGCTTGTCGGCTATCGTGCATCAGTTGATGGGCGGCCTGCGCTCGGCCATGGGTTATACCGGCAGTATTGATATCGAAACCATGCGCACCAAGCCCCAGTTCACCCGTGTTACCTCTGCGGGCATGAACGAGAGCCACGTGCATGATGTGAGCATTACGAAAGAAGCCCCCAACTACCCGCGAGGCTAGTGGCGTCTGACGCCCTGCGTCCGACCCTAGAGAATACCGCACGGGGCTACAATGCCCCGTTTCTCTTTTCAGATCAGAGATAACACACGCATGCAAAACATCCACTCCCATCGAATTCTGGTTCTCGATTTCGGTTCTCAATACACCCAGTTAATTGCGCGTCGTGTGCGTGAGATTGGGGTTTACTGTGAGATCCACGCCTTCGATATGCCGGAAGAGGACATCCGCGAATTTAATGCCAAAGGTATCATTCTGGCGGGTGGTCCGGAGTCAGTCACGGCTGGGCAGTCTCCTCGGGCGCCGCAGGTGGTATTTGAACTGGGTGTGCCAGTGCTGGGTATTTGCTATGGCATGCAGACCATGGCCGAGCAGATGGGCGGCAAGGTCGAAGGCTCAAAAGTTCAGGAGTTCGGCTATGCCCGTGTATCAGTAAACGAGCCCGGCAGCTTGCTGGCGGATATTGCCGACCATATGGAAGATGCTCGCGCCCAGCTCGATGTCTGGATGAGCCACGGCGATAAAGTCGTTAAATTGCCGGAAGGCTTTTCGGTGATGGCCGAAACGCCTTCCTGCCCGATTGCGGGCATGCTCAACGAAGAGCGCAAGTTTTACGGT
>JBFHCW010000220.1:0-4225 GCA_041585035.1 Litorivivens sp. | reverse complement strand
GCCCGGCGCAGTAACTGGTTATAGTCGTGCGAACCCAGTAAGTCGAGGTGGTTGCTGACGATATCCTTGGCGGGCTTGAGCCATTCGGTCGATTCGGGCAGCTGCTGGAGCTGGATCAACAGGCATTCCCGCAGATCGCGGGCGGCGACACCGGGCGGGTCAAACTGCTGTACCCGATGCAGCACGGCAATGACTTCGTCCTCGTCGATTTCCAGTTCCGGGTTGTCGGCCACGCTGGCGAGAATGTCTTCCACGCTGCAGGTGAGCCGCCCGTCGGGAGCGATGGCGTCGATAATCGCCAGCGCGATGATCCGGTCAATATCGGACATGCGGCTCAGGTTGAGCTGCCAGCGCAGATGATCCTGCAGGGACTCGTCTGAGCTGCTGCGCGAGACCACATCGAAGTCGGGGTTGTCGGAGCTGTTCTGGCGAGTCGAAGGGGCCGAGGGCTGGTAGATATCATCCCAGCGGCTGTCCACCGGCAGGTCATCGGGGATGCCGTCGTTCCAGGTTTCATCAACCCCGACACTGTCCTGGTCGGCGCTGTTAACGGTGGCTTCGGTTTCTTTGGGGGCGGTGTTGTCGCGTTCCGGCTCCGGGGCTTCGTCTTCACTGATCTCCAGCATGGGGTTGGAGTCGATGGCGGCCTGGATTTCCTGTTGCAGATCGAGGGTGGAAAGTTGAAGTAGTTTGATTGCTTGCTGCAGCTGGGGTGTCATGGTCAGCTGTTGGCTGACTTTGAGCTGTAGCGATTGTTTCATAAGCGTTTGATTACCACCGATACCACTGAGTGACGAGAGGTGTTTGGGGTCACCTGTTATTGCAGTGTAGTCCGCCCGGCAAGGCCCTGCAATACCCGTGCCGAATTGTGTAAATTGTGAGCAAAAAGAGTGCGAAGATTACACTGATTCCCTAAAGTGTAAACTGGTGTCCGAGATAGATATCCTTGACGACCGGGTCGTTCAAGACCTTTTCGGCATTGCCCTCGGCCACGATCTTGCCCTCGCCGACGATGTAGGCTTTTTCACAGATATCCAGGGTTTCTCGAACATTGTGGTCGGTAATCAGAACGCCAATCCCGCGGCGTTGCAGGTGCCGGATTATGTCCTTGATATCATTGACAGAAATCGGGTCGACGCCCGCGAAGGGTTCGTCCAGCAGAATGAATTTGGGCTCGGTGGCCAGGGCGCGGGCAATCTCCACCCGTCGCCGCTCGCCGCCCGATAACGCCATGCCGGCAGAGTCTCGGATGTGGGTAATATGGAACTCCTGCAGCAGGTTTTCCATCATGTCCTTGCGTTGTTTGCGAGTCAGTTCTTTGCGGGTTTCGAGAATGGCCATGATGTTGTCGGCCACCGACAGCTTGCGGAAAATCGATGCCTCTTGAGGAAGATAACCCAGACCGACCCGGGCCCGGCCGTGAATGCTCTCGCCGGTGACATCCTGGCCGTCAATGCTTATCCGGCCTTTGTCGGCATTCACAATGCCGACGATCATGTAAAAACAGGTGGTCTTGCCAGCGCCATTGGGGCCGAGCAGACCGACAATTTCGCCGCTATGAATGCTGAGGGAGACATCGCGGATAATCTGGCGGCCTTTGTAGGCCTTGGCTAGGTTGTCGGCTCTGAGTTCCGCCATCTTATTGCTCGCTGTTATCGGTGGATTCGGGGAGGGTAGTCTCACTCGACGGTTCGCTGTCTGGCGCGGCTGCGCGCGGCTGCAAGGTCATATTGACCCGCTCCGGATTCTTGCCCTTGTCGCCTTCGGCGATGACAGTCTGCTGCTGGCTGTCGTAAGTGATCCGGTTGCCCCGGATCTCTGAACCTTGCTGGCGGATTAGAGCCTTCTGGGTAAGAATGACTTTGCCGCTGCCGACAAAATACTCAATGCTTTTTGCCTCGGCGCGCACACTGTCACCATTCTGTTCAAGCTGGGCGGGTTGGCCGACCGCGAGGATGCGGTTTACCTGCCGGTTCTGTTCATCGATGGTCAGCTTGTCTGCCCGAATGGTCAGTGCGCCCTGGCGCAACTCGACGCGGCCTTCATACACGCCCTGTCCGTTTTCATAGCTGGCCCGATCGGCGCTGATGTTAATCGGGGCGCGATTGTCGGGTTTCAGGGGGTCCTGAGCAAAGGCGACACTTACGCCAAGCAGCAGGACGAGCAGCCAGTGGCGATCAGGGCTTTTCATAGACCCCCCTCACGTCGGCGAGAAAGATCACCTGTTCTGATTGCATGGCGGCGTGCATTCCGGTGGCGGTCGTGACGGCATTGGGGCTGGTAAAGCGCACCGGCGCGCGCGTGTCGATAGTGCTATTGCGGATATCCAGGGTCAGCGCGGTGGTGATGATTTTGGCATCGTGAATAAAGTCTTTCACCAGAACATCCTGTTCCAGGTCAAGCTGCTGCCCGTCTGCGGCCAGCATGCCGCGCCGGGCCGTTGCGGTCCAGGCCTGGGCATTGTTCTTGATGCCGTGATATATCGGCGACAGCAGCAGTATCTCACCGTTGTGCTGGCGGTTGGCGCGTTCTGCCTGCCAGCGATAGGCGATGCTGCCGTCGCTGCGAAAGGTGGTGCCTTCTGGTTCAAGGAGGTAGGAGTCAAAGCGGCGCAGAACCTGCAAGTCCTCGCGGCCACCCATCACAATTTTGCCGCTTTCACCGTATTCGATAAAAGACAGGAGCAGGGCGCCAAGACCAATCAGTCCGGCAAACAGGGACAGGTTGCGAATTTGGCGCTTTTTCCGGCGACGATCTCTGCGCATGATTACAGATAGTGTTCCCAGCGTTCCAACAGGGTGTCCTGCGCTTTCATAATCAGCTCGCAGGCCTCGCGTACAGCGCCGCGACCGCCGGCCGCCTCAGTCTGCCAGTCGGCGTGCTGGGCGACAAAGGGGTGGCCGTTGGCGACGGTGATACCGAGCCCGGCGGCGCGAATGGCGGCCAGATCGGGCAGGTCGTCGCCAATATAGGCAATGGCGGACAGCGGGAGTTCCAGGTCCTCACACAGTTCTTGCAGCGCGGTGAGTTTATCTTCGCGTCCCTGGTAAATGGTGGTGATCTTGAGTTCTCCAGCGCGCCGCGCCACCAGGTCGGATACCCGGCCGGTGATAATCGCGGTGTCGATGCCGGTGTCGCGCAGCAGTTTGATGCCGAGCCCGTCCAGTATGCTGAAGGCTTTGATTTCTTCGCCGCTGTTGCCGAAATACAGGCTGCCATCGGTGAGCACGCCGTCTACATCAGTGACCAGCAGACGCACGGCTTTGGCTTTATCCATCACATCCTGCATCAGGCGACCCCGGCGCGCAGTATATCGTGCAGGTGAACAACGCCAACCGGGTGGTCATCGTCGTCTACCACTATGAGTGCGGTGATCTTGCGGGTTTCCATGATGTAAAGTGCTTCGGCGGCGAGCATGCCGGGATGGACTCGCTGCGGATTACTGGTCATGGCCTCGTCGATGGTCGCGTTCTGGATATTCAGGCCCTGATCAATTGCCCGGCGCAGGTCACCGTCGGTAAACAGGCCCAGCAACACACCCGAGGGGCTCTGCACAGTGGTCATGCCTAATGCCTTACTGCTCATCTCGAGGAGGGCGCTGGTCAGCGGAGTGCCGCTGAGCACGGTCGGGATTTCGCTGCCGGTATGCATGATGTCGTCCACTTTCAGCAGGAGCTTACGACCCAGTGCGCCGCCCGGATGAGAAAAGGCAAAATCTTCGGCGGTAAAACCGCGGGCTTCCAGCAGGGCGATGGCCAGTGCGTCTCCCAGCACAAGGGCCACGGTGGTGCTGGAGGTCGGGGCCAGGCCCAGTGGGCAGGCCTCTTCGCTGACGCTGGCATCTAGGTGAGCCTGAGCCGCGGTTGCCAGCTCGGACTGTGGATTGCCGGTCATGGAAACCAGTGGCACGCTGAGGCGCTTCAGCAGCGGCAGCAGGGTGATCACTTCTGCGGTCGAACCGGAGTTGGAAAGAGCGAGGACGGCGTCCTGAGCAGTGATCATGCCCATATCGCCGTGACTGGCTTCGCCCGGGTGCACGAACATGGCTGGTGTACCGGTGCTGGCTAGGGTGGCGGCGATCTTTCGAGCGATGTGGCCGGACTTGCCCATGCCGGTGACGACCACCCGCCCCTTGCAATTCAGCAGGACTTCACAGGCTTCGTTGAATTGTGCGTCAATGCGCTCTGACAGTGCCGCTACCGCGGCGCTTTCCATGGCAATGGTT
>JBFHCW010000219.1:0-4238 GCA_041585035.1 Litorivivens sp. | reverse complement strand
TGGGCGCAGCGCCATCGAATGGGAGACAGCAATGCGGGACAGCAAAACGCTGACGGAAAGCCTCAGTCGGAAGCTGAAAAGCTCTTCCACAAACTCACCGATCGCAGCTGGGCCAGCGGGCTCAGAGGCAAGTGACGCCGATCAGCCCATCACCGACGCCCACATCGATGCCATCAATCAGCTCTTTACCGAGCTGGAGCTGGCCTACCACAACCAGTTTCACAAGGCCTTTCCCGGTGACAAAACCAATGTCGCCAAGCAACTCTGGTTACACAGTCTGCTCGACCTGAGCCCGGAGGAAATCCTGCGCGGCGGACGCCGCAGCATCAAAGAGAGCGCCTATCTGCCGACTCTGCACACCATTCGCGAGATGAGCCGGCCCAGCCTGAAAGAGTTCGGCCTGCCGGACGTTCACAGCGCCTATCTGGAAGCCTGCCGCGCCCCCTCTCCCAAGGCCGCCTATGAGTGGACCCACCCGGCGGTGTACCACGCCGGCCGCGCGGCCGACTGGTATTTCCTGGCCAACAACCCCGAACGCAGCGCCTTTCCGGTCTTTCGCGAACACTACCAACGCCTGTGCCAGCAAGTAATCGACGGCGAGGAACTGACCCAGCCTGACACGCCAGCTTTGCCAAAGGAGCACAGTACTCCACTGTCGCTGGAAGAGCGCCGGGAAAAACTGCGCGAACTGCGCCGTGAGCTTGATCTCTAGCCTCACCCCCTTCGGCGCCAGCAAACAGCGAACGTTATACATAGACACCCGGCGAGGCTACAATAACGCCCCGCAAAACACTCAATTGAATCGCTGGATGACCCATGGCAGAGGACAACAAGACCCATTTCGGATTTCGCTCGGTAGACCCCACGGAAAAAGCCGGGCTGGTAGCCGGCGTCTTTCACTCCGTTGCCGCCCGCTACGATCTGATGAACGATCTCATGTCCGGTGGTATTCACCGGGTCTGGAAGCGCTTCACCATTGAACTTTCAGGTGTCCGTCGCGGCCAGCGCGTATTGGATATAGCCGGTGGCACTGGCGACCTGGCAGCCAAGTTCAGCCGCATTGTCGGCGACACCGGCGAAGTCGTGCTGGCTGACATCAACAGCTCGATGCTGGAAGTGGGTCGCGAAAAACTGACGGACAAAGGCATTGTCGGCAATATGCGCTACGTCCAGGCCAACGCCGAATGCCTGCCCTTTCCCGACAATCACTTCGACTGTCTGACCATCGCCTTTGGCCTGCGCAACGTGACCGACAAGGATGCAGCCCTGCGCTCCATGTACCGGGTATTAAAGCCCGGCGGCCGCTGCCTGGTACTGGAGTTTTCCAAGCCCACCAGCGAAGTCATCAGCAAACTCTACGACCAGTATTCTTTCTCGGTGTTGCCGCGCATGGGACAGCTCGTGGCCGGCGACAGCGAAAGCTATCGCTATCTCGCGGAAAGCATCCGCATGCACCCGGATCAGGAAACCCTGAAAGGCATGATGGGTGAGGCCGGTTTCGTCAACACCAGCTACTACAACATGACCGGCGGCATTGTTGCCCTGCACCGGGGCATCAAGGCATGAAACTGCCCGCCCCGGCCCTCGCCGCACTGGAAAGCCTGATCAATCGCTCGCTCGACCTCGACCAGGCCACCTGTGAGCGACTGCGCCCACTGCATGGCAAAAGCTTCACTCTGAATTGCACCAGCCCGGCCTTTTGCCTGACCCTGTGCATCGGCGAGCCTGTCTTGCTGATTGAAGAGAGCTCTACGCCCGCCACCACCACACTCACCGGCAGCTGGGACGAGTTCAGCAAAATTGCGCTGGCCGATGACCCGGCGGCTGCGCTGATCAATGGCAATGTGCGGGTCGACGGCGATACCGCCCGGGTAGTTGAGCTTCGCGAAATTCTGAGCCAGCTGGATATCGATTGGGAAGCGCCCCTTGCCCGTCTGGTTGGCGACGTCGCCGCCCACCATATTGGCCGCACGCTGCGCCAGGGTGGACGCTGGGCCGCGCAGGCACTGGGCGCTTTTCGTCGACAGGCCAGCGAGTTTGTGCGCGAGGAAAGCCAGTGGGTTCCACACCCGATTCAGGTGGAAGATTTTTACCGCGATCTCGAAGACCTGACCCTGCGCACCGACCGCCTCGACGCGAAATTGCGCCTGTTGCGCCAGCGCCTGCAACCCGAAGCCACCGAGTAACGCCCCTTGTTTGGACTCCGACGCCTGCTCACCATTCTCTCGATCGCGGTTCGCTTTCGGCTCGACCAGCTGATCGACACCCATCGTTTACCCACCTGGCTCTGCCTGCTACTGCGGTTTGGCCCCTGGCGTCTGATGCCGGCTCCCAATGCCAGTCGGGGGGAACGTCTGCGACTCGCACTGGAAACCCTTGGTCCGGTCTTTATCAAGTTTGGCCAGCAACTTTCCACTCGCCGCGATCTGCTGCCCGACGATATCGCCGAGGAACTGGCCAAGCTGCAGGATCAGGTGCCACCCTTTGACAACGAACAGGCTCGGGGCATTATCGAAACCGCTCTCGGCAAACCGGTGTCCGAACTGTTCGCTCGCTTTGACACCGCGCCGCTGGCCTCGGCCTCCGTCGCCCAGGTGCACGGCGCTCAACTGAAAGACGGTCGCGAAGTGGTGGTCAAGGTCATCCGCCCCGGCATTCAGCGCACCATCGAAAAAGACATTCTGCTGCTCTATACCATCGCCCGATTGGTGCAAAACCACGTGCCGGATGGTCGCCGGCTGCGCCCGTTGGAGGTCGTCGAAGACTACGAACTTACTATTCTCGACGAACTGGATCTGCAACGCGAAGGGGCCAATACTTCACAGCTGCGACGCAACTTCGCCGAGTCAGAACTGCTCTATGTTCCGGAGATTTACTGGGACTACACTCGCCGCACCGTTCTGGTTATGGAGCGCATCGAAGGTATCCCGGTTACCGATGTCGGCGCCCTCAATGCGCAGAACACTGACATGAAAAAGCTGGCCGAGCGCGGCGTCGAAATCTTTTTTACCCAGGTATTCCGCGACAGTTTCTTTCACGCCGACATGCATCCGGGCAATATTTTTGTGTCGCGCAAGCATCCGGAATCGCCCCAGTACATCGCCATCGACTGCGCCATCATTGGCAGCCTCAGTGACTCAGACCAGTACTACCTGGCCCGCAACCTGCTCGCCATCTTCCAGCGCAACTACCGCGACGTAGCCGAGCTGCATATCGAGTGCGGCTGGGTACCGCCCAACACCCGGGTGCACGAATTCGAATCGGCCATTCGCAGCGTGTGCGAGCCGGTATTTGAAAAGCCTCTGGCAGAAATCTCCTTTGGTCAGCTGCTAGTCTACCTGTTCTCTACCGCACGCCGTTTCGATATGGAAGTGCAGCCCTCACTGGTGCTGCTGCAGAAAACCCTGCTCAATATCGAAGGACTCGGCCGCCAGCTCTACCCGGATTTGAATCTCTGGGACACGGCCAAACCCTTTCTCGAGCACTGGCTGCGCGATCGCTACTCGCCTCAAAGTATGCTGAAACGCGTCGGCCACCGACTGCCCGGCTGGCTGGAGCAGCTGCCCAACTTGCCGGAACAGCTGCTGGAAGGACCGCGTCCCGCACTTGAACCGCGCAGCCACAGCGCCGACATTGCGCGGCTGGAGCAACGTCTCGATCAGCAAAAACGCAATCAGCGCTGGCGACTTGGCGGACTGATACTGCTCGGCGCAGCGATCGCCCAACCGGCACTGGCGGGCCTGCCGCCGCTGTCGCTGGCACTTGGCGCCGCCGGCGTGTTGATACTGTGCCTGAAGTAAGGTTGTGACAGCACCGCAAGTAGTGCCCGCCGGCCCTGGCGTGTCATAATGCGCGGACAGCGAAGGTAAAGTATGACGAGTACAGATGCAGATCAATGGTTGGACAGCGTGGCTTTCAATAGCGACGGCCTGGTACCTGCCATCGCCCAGGACGCAGCATCCGGCAGAATCCTGATGATGGCCTGGATGAACCGCGAATCGCTGTCGCTGACGGCGTCCAGCGGCAAGGCGGTGTACTGGTCGCGCTCACGCGGCAAGCTTTGGCGCAAGGGTGAGTCGTCCGGCCACGAACAACTGGTCCAACAGATCCAGCTCGATTGCGACGGCGACACCATCGTCCTGAGTGTAACCCAGCAAGGCGGAATAGCCTGCCACACCGGACGCGAAAGTTGCTTTTTCCGAACCCTTAGCGACGGTCAGTGGAGCACCACCGAAAAC
>JBFHCW010000218.1:0-4241 GCA_041585035.1 Litorivivens sp. | reverse complement strand
GACAGGAAGATGCTGCCGATTACGCGCAAGTTCAGGGCCGCAATACCGCGCGCCAGACCGACGCCGAGGATGGCGCCCACCAGGGTGTGCGTGGTGGAAATCGGCAGGCCAGTGGCAGAAGCCAGCACCACGGTAGTAGCGGCGCCGAGCTCAGCCGCGAAGCCGCGGCTCGGGGTTAGCTCGGTGATCTTTTTGCCGACGGTCGCAATAACCTTGAAGCCGTAGGTCGCCAGACCAACCACGATACCGCCGCCGCCGAGCAGCAAGACCCACCAGGGCAGGGGGGATTTAGCGGCAACTTCGCCGCCGGACTGGATAACGGAAACCACCGCAGCCAGCGGGCCGACCGCATTGGCCACGTCATTGGAGCCGTGGGCAAAGGCCATGGCGCAGGCGGTGAAGATCATGAGTATGGCGAAGACGCGTTCGACGTTGGCGTAGCGGAAGTTGCCTTCAATGGGCTCGTCCTTGATGCGGCTCAGCAGCACATAGCCGAGCCCCATGATGACCAGCCCCACCATCGCCGCATAGCCCAGACACTCCTGGAAGCTCAGGCCCAGGCCAATATGCTTGAGGCCGTTGACCATGGTGACCATGGCGATGATGAAGCCCACCGCAAACATATAGAAAGGCACGTACTTCTTGGCCGCCTTGAAGGGGTCCGGGGCATCCAGAATCAGGCGTTGGGCACTCATGAACAGAAGGAAGGATATGGTGCCGGCCATGAGGGGCGAGACCACCCAACTGGCGGCGATCTGACCAACTTTGCTCCAGGCCACCGCATCCACACTGATACCCACGGCGGCAAAGCCGACTAGGGCGCCGACAATGGAGTGGGTAGTGGACACCGGCCAGCCCATCAGCGAGGCAATCAGCAGCCAGGTGCCGGCAGCCAATAGCGACGACATCATCCCGTACACCAACAGCTCAGGCGTGTCGGCGAGTATCGATGAGTCGATGATGCCTTTGCGGATGGTGGAGGTGACTTCACCCCCGGCCAGATAGGCGCCGCAGAATTCGAAGACCATGGCGATCAGGATCGCCTGTTTGATGGTCAGCGCCTTGGAACCCACCGAGGTACCCATGGCGTTGGCCACATCGTTGGCACCCACGCCCCAGGCCATGAAAAAGCCGAATAAACAGGCCAAAATCAGCAAAATATGGCCGTGTTCTGCAATAACAGACATGTGTTATCCCCAAAATTATCGTGATTCGTTAACGGGCCAGCAGGATTTGAAGGCGTGAACCCACTTTCTGCGCTTCGTTGGCCAGTTCGCCCACCCAATCGATGATCCGGTAGAGGAACATGACATTGACGGGCGGCAGCGAATCTTCCAGTTTGAACAGTGCGGCTCTGATTTTGACCTGGGCCTTGTCATTTTCGTGCTCGAGCTTATCCAGCTCGTTGATCAGAGATTCCACGAAGTCCACTTCGCGACCGCGAAACCCGCTTTCCAGCAACTCGTCCAGCTCTTCGATGGCGCGATGGGCCTGATTGACGGTATCGATAGAGAGCTTAAGGTAGTCGCGCATCAGGTCTGTCAGCTTCTCCGGAATGGCCATCTGGCGGCCCAGCATAAGGCCGGCAATATCCTTGGACAGATTGGCGATATGATCCTGTACCCCCACCAGATCAAGCAGGTCCGAGCGCGGTACCGGCAAAAACAGGCTTTTGGGCAGCTGAATGCGGACCTGCTTTTTCAGCTTGTCAGCGTCGTGCTCAAGTTTGGTGATCGCTTTCTGCTGTTCCTTGGCGGCGCTCCAGTCGCCTGCATAGGCGGCCTCCATAAACGCGGCCAGCGTTTGGGCACAATCCCGGACGCTGGTCATATGCTGCTGGATGGGGGCAATCGGTGATTTGCCGAACAAATTGGTGAGAGGGTTACCAGCCATGATGCTCTCCTGCTTCGCGAGGCCGCCAGTATACTGGCTTGTCATAAAATTGTAACAGTTGACCTGAGGACCCTTTTTAGGCCTGCTGTGGTCGCCTGCTGGTAATTGTGGGCTAGTGACTGTGATAATACGGTTAAAAGAATAGGGAATTTTCAATGCAGAATACGGCGCCCAAGCTATCTGGCCCCCTGTCGGTCAAACAATTGCTGAACCTGCTGGAACAGGAAGGCTATATTACGGCTGCCGATTTCCGCCGCATCCCGCATTTCACCTCCAAGCGCGACGGCAAAGCGATAAATCCGATAGAGCACATTGCCAACTTTGATCTGGAGAACCTCAAGCGCCCTGGCCGCCGTTTGACCGAAGATTTCCTGATGCAGTGGCTGGCGGCGCACTGTGGGCTGGAGTACCGCCCCATCGACCCGCTGAAAATTGACGTGCCAGCGGTTACCGAGGTGATGTCCTTCGCCTTTGCCGAGCGCTACGGCATTCTCGCGCTAGAAGCGACGGAGGATGAGGTGGTGGTCGGCGTGCAGGACCCCTTCGAAAGCAAGTGGGAGGACAACCTCGCGCCCACCCTGCGTAAACCACTGCGCAAAGTCCTGGCCAAGCCCTCGGATATAGCCCGCTATACGGTGGAGTTTTACAGCCTCGCAAATTCGGTGTTGGGGGTGCAGGGCACCGAGAAAAAGGAATCCGGTGTCACCAATCTGGAGCAGCTGCTGCAGATGGGGGGCGGCAAGGATCTGGATGCAAACGACGGCCACGTGGTCAAGATTGTCGACTGGCTGTTGCAGTACGCCTTTGATCAGCGCGCCAGTGATATTCATATCGAGCCCCGGCGCGATATCGGCAACGTCCGCTTTCGCATCGACGGTGCGCTCTACAATGTCTACGAGATGCCGGCCGGGGTGATGGCGGCGGTGGTCAGCCGGCTGAAAATTCTCGGCCGTATGGACCTTGCGGAAAAGCGCCGGCCGCAGGATGGCCGCTTGAAAACCAAAAACCCTCAAGGCGGCGAGATTGAGCTGCGGCTGTCCACGCTGCCCACCGCCTTTGGTGAAAAACTGGTGATGCGTATCTTCGATCCGGAAGTGTTGTTGCGCAGCTTTGATCAGCTGGGTCTGCGCGGCGAGGATCTCAAGCGCTGGCAGACCATGATCAATCAGCCCAATGGCATTGTGCTGGTCACTGGGCCCACTGGCTCCGGCAAGACGACTACGCTCTATTCCAGCCTGAAACAGATCGCAACCTCGGATGTTAATGTCTGCACGATTGAAGACCCCATCGAAATGGTAGAGGGCAGTTTCAATCAGATGCAGGTGCACTCGCAGATCGGACTGAGCTTTGCCGCCGGGGTGCGGGCGCTGCTGCGTCAGGACCCGGATATCATCATGATCGGTGAAATCCGCGACCGCGAAACCGCCGAAATGGCGGTGCAGGCGGCGCTGACCGGTCATCTGGTTATCGCGACCCTGCACACCAACGATGCACCGAGCGCCATTACCCGGCTGCTGGAGCTGGAAATACCTTCCTACCTCCTCAAGGCGACGGTGTTGGGCGTGATGGCCCAGCGCCTGGTGCGCACCCTCTGCCCCCACTGCAAGCAACCGGCAGAAACCGACTCGCTTGGTTGGCAGCAGTTGATTGCGCCCTGGCGAGCCGAAAGCCCCAAGCAGGTCTACAGCGCCGAGGGCTGTCTGGAGTGTCGCAATACCGGCTTCTACGGCCGTCAGGGCATCTATGAAGTGCTGACCATGGATGACGCCGTGAAGGGTATGATCAACAATGATATGAACCTGGCCGGTCTGCGTCAGGCGGCGGTGAAGGGCGGTATGAAAACCCTGCGTCTGAGCGGCGCCCAGAAGGTGGCTGCTGGCGAAACCACCATTACCGAAGTCATGCGCGTGGCACCCAGCGCGCAAAGTAACTAGTTCAGACGAAGGACTTTCATGGCACTGCCTGTCGATACGGTTCCGGAATGTTTGCGCGAGGATTTGTCGGGCAACTGGCAACAGTTGTTGGAGGCCTGCAACGACGAACAGCGGGCCTGGTACGAGGCTAGTCTCGCAGATGCCGCGTTTGCCAAGCGGCTGAGTCGGGTGCTGGCCAGCTCCCAGGCGGGCTTTGAAATTCTGCGACAGCTGCCGCAAGTGCTGATTGATCTGCAGTCTGCAGGTGAGCTCGATGCGCCGGAAAGCGACTTTGCATTCTCGGCCCAGCCGGCCTCTGCAGCTGAGTTGGACAAGGCGCTGCGTCGCTTTCGCAATTACCACTGGCTGCGCATTGTCTGGCGCGACCTCAACCGTCTGGCGGATACCTCCCAAACCACCAAAGACCTCAGTCTG
>JBFHCW010000217.1:0-4246 GCA_041585035.1 Litorivivens sp. | reverse complement strand
TGCCGCTTCTTCCAGATGATGCTGCAGCGCGGCGAGTGGCAGGGTCAGCGCATACTTGACCCGGTTACTGTGCTGCGGGGTACCCGGGAAGTGGGTGGAGCCACGCTGGATAAATCGCTGATGCTGCCCATGCGCTACAGTGCGGGCATGATGCTGGGAGGCAAACCGGCAGGTTTGTACGGGGTCGATACCCATCATGCCTTCGGTCATCTGGGCTTCAGCAATATCCTCTGCTGGGCGGACCCGCAGCGGGATCTGGCAGTGTCCATCGTCACTAGCGGCAAGCCGGTTATCAGCACCCACATCGTGCCCTTGCTGTTCAGTGTGTTGAACACGATCAATAAGGCCTGTGAGCCCTGTGTGGACGGCCTGTACGATCTGCCGCAATACCGCCCGGCAGGCTGAACCAAGACCTTTTGCGCCGCGTCTGTGCTGTGGGCAAAAGTATTCATGGTAAACACTTTGATTATGCTGCAAAGGGCATGAAATACGGCCACTGGCGCCCTTGAGGCGCCCTTCGCTTTTCTATATGCTTCAGCGCCTCATTATCGGTATTACTGCATCCGGACCCACGTAAATGTCTGAGGAATTCAAGCGCGCCGCGCTGGCGTATCACGCCGAACCGACACCGGGGAAGATCGGTGTCCATCTGACCAAGCCTGCAGAAACCCAGCGGGACCTTGCCCTCGCGTACAGTCCCGGCGTCGCCGAGCCTGTGCGGGAGATTGCCCGCGACCCTCAACTGGCTTACAAGTACACCTCAAAAGGCAATCTGGTTGCGGTTATTTCCGATGGCAGTGCCATTCTCGGCTTGGGCGACCTTGGCCCCCTTGCCAGCAAACCGGTTATGGAAGGCAAGGCGCTGCTGTTCAAGCGCTTCGCCAACGTTGATTCCATTGATATTGAGGTAAATGCCGAAGATTCCCAGGCGTTTATCGATACCGTTGTGCGTATTGCGGACACCTTCGGTGGCATCAATCTGGAGGATATCAAGGCGCCTCAGTGTTTTGAGATTGAGCGCATACTGATTGAACAGTGCAATATCCCCGTGTTTCACGACGATCAGCACGGTACGGCCATTGTTACTGCGGCGGGCATGCTGAACGCACTGGAAATTCAGGGTAAAACCATCGAAGAGGCGAAAATCGTCTGCCTAGGGGCTGGTTCCGCAGCGATCGCCTGCATGAAACTGCTGGTCAGCCTCGGGGCTCAATACCAGAACATCTTCATGATTGACCGTCGCGGCGTGATTTACCCCGGCCGCGAGGGCCTGAATGAATACAAGGAAGAATTCGAAAACGACACGGATGCCCGCACGCTGGCGGATGCCATGGTGGGCGCTGATGTCTTTGTCGGCCTGTCCGGCCCGGATCTGGTCAGCGAAGCGATGCTGATGTCGATGGCGCCCAAGCCCATTATCTTTGCCTGCTCCAACCCCGACCCGGAAATCAAACCGGAGCTGGCCCACTCCCTGCGCGACGACCTGATCGTGGCGACCGGGCGTTCGGACTACCCGAACCAGGTTAACAACGTTCTCGGCTTTCCCTTTATTTTCCGCGGTGCACTGGATGTTCGCTCTCGCCGTATCAACGAGGAAATGAAGATTGCCGCTGTGCACGCCATTCGCGAATTGGCGAAAGAGCCGGTGCCAGAAAAAGTGATTGAAGCTTGTGGCTGTGGCCCGCTGGAATTTGGCCCCAACTACATTATTCCCAAGCCTGTAGACGCGCGATTGCTGAGTCGGGTGCCGGCGGCGGTGGCGCAGGCGGCGGTGGATACCGGCGTGGCTCAATTGCCTTATCCGGCGCACTATCCGCTTTAGTCATTCCCCGGCTTTACTTACCCGGGCTTTGCAATGTCAGCGCGCTAGCGCTTGGCGCTAGATAGCGTTTGCCTGCTGCCGCCCCTGGTAGCCCTGCCTGCTCGACGAGTTCGCTTTCGTCAACGGCCGCTTTCCGTCCCGGCAATAATATAGATTGAGGCGTTAGTTTCAGGACGCCTGATACTCCAGGTGTTGCCTGGAAACCTTGCGGTCAGTGATATCGATATTGGCTCCTACCACACTAACGGTTTTACTTTGTGGGTTTTCGATCGCGGTGGCCGGCGACAGCATCCAGCGATACGTGCCATCTGCGTGTTGCAGGCGGTATTCGAGGCTGTGATGGCTACGCGGGTTTTTCTCTATCGCTTTTTTCAGGGCCATCACATTGCCGAGATCGTCGGGGTGGATAAGAAACTGAAAGAACTCCGCTGTATGCGGGAAGCTTTTATTTGCCAGACCGAGCTGCTGCTGCCACTGCTCGGAAAAGCGCATGCTGTTGTCGTCGATATTCCAGCTCCAGAATCCAATATTGGCGCCCTCGACCGCTAGACGCAGATTGACATCTTTTTCGCGCAGCGCGATTTCACCCAGCTTGCGGTCATGAATATCGATAATGGTGCCGATCCACTCGCTGATTTCATCCTTTCCATCAACAATCGGTATGCCCTGAGATTCAAAATAGCGATAGCTGCCGTCCGCCATGCGCATTCTGAAATCAGTCAGAAAAGGGTGCCCATGTTCCATGGCGTCGCCCCACAGTTGCTCAGCCCGTTGCCGGTCGTCGGGGTGAATAACATCGATCCAGTCATTGATGCTGGCGCTGGCGGGAGACTTTCCGGTGAGCCGGCCAAAGGCCCCGCTCAAATTCAAAAGTCCGTTTTGGGTGTTGGTGCGCCAGACGATATGGGGCAGGGCATCTAGTCGCTGGCTGAAATCCAGCTCTCTGTTGCGCTGCTGGCGTTTATGGAGAAAGAGCAGCGTGATCCCGATGCCGATGAGAATGAGCGCAATGGATTCGACGAAATTGATGATTCCTGCAGGGGTTATCAGCGGGTCTGCAATAACCG
This sequence comes from Litorivivens sp., assembly GCA_041585035.1. Classification (GTDB taxonomy): domain Bacteria; phylum Pseudomonadota; class Gammaproteobacteria; order Pseudomonadales; family Spongiibacteraceae; genus Litorivivens. The sequence continues at coordinate 1,357 of JBFHCW010000217.1, read as the reverse complement.
CAGCAGGCCGAAGCAGGTAGCCAGCAAAAAGCCAGCGGCAGTAGCGGGTGATCGTGTAACGCACGGATTTCTCTATCCCTGTAAAACGCGGCGTATGACGACAGCTGTTTTTGTTAGCCTGACGCCAGTATTCGTGATTGAGGCCAGTATAGCCGATAAGCTGTTCGCGGCCAGACGTCAGTATTGCCGGCATTCGACGGTGGATCTTTGCCATGTCGAAGGCGAGGCAGTAGCATCAAAGCCCACACGAGGGAAAGGAGCAAGGCATCATGTCATTGGGGAAGCTGGGTGTTTGGGCCTGGGTCGATAACGCAGGTTTTGAGGGAGCGGCTGACTTTGCGCAGCAGATTGAACGTCTTGGTTATTCGGCCCTGTGGGTTCCGGAGGCCGTGGGCTGCGACCCCTTTGTCACGCTGGCTTTGCTGGCCCAGCGCACGACGACCCTGAAACTTGCCACCGGCATTGCCAATATCTACGCCCGCGATGCCATGGCCATGCAGTCGGTGCGCAAAACGCTGGACGGGCTGAGTGGTGGTCGACTGATCATGGGCTTGGGCGTATCCCACCCGGAGATGGTCAGCACCTTCAGGCAGCACGATTACGGCAAGCCGGTGTCGACGATGCGGCGCTACCTTGATGCGATGGATGGCGCACTTTATGCCGGCCCCCAGCCGGAGCGGCAAGGTATGTTGATGCTCGCGGCGCTGCGCAAAAACATGCTCGGCTTGGCGGCGGAAAAAGCCGATGGCGCCCACCCCTATTTTGTGCCGGTGGAGCACACCGCCCGCGCCCGGGAAATACTTGGCCCGACTAAGTTGCTGGCACCGGAGCAGATGGTGCTGCTGGAAACCGATCCGGGCGAAGCCCGCCGCATTGCCCGGGGTTATATGGCGACCTATATCGGCCTGCAAAATTATCGCAACAACCTGCTGACGCTGGGCTTTGAGGAGAGCGACTTTGACAACGGCGGTTCTGACCGGCTGGTCGATGCCATTGTCGCCTGGGGCGATGAAGAAGCCCTGGCCGAGCGCGTTCGCCAGCACTGGCAGGCGGGGGCTGACCACGTTTGCATACAGGCTTTGCGCAAAGATGGCGAAAATGGTTTTGATCTGGAAACAGTGAAAAGACTGGCGCCGCTGACCAAGGAATAACAAGAGCAAACGGGCATGAGTAAAGTGGTGGTGTTCAGTGGCGCCGGTATCAGCGCCGAAAGCGGCTTGCCGACCTTTCGCGACAACGGTGGCCTGTGGCACAACCATTCGGTGTACGACGTGGCAACACCCGAAGCCTGGGCGCGCGATCCGCAGCTGGTACTCGACTTTTACAACGCGCGGCGGCAGGGGCTGCGCAAGGTTGC
>JBFHCW010000216.1:0-4304 GCA_041585035.1 Litorivivens sp. | reverse complement strand
CTTCTTTGACTTGCTGCTCTTTAGCGAGGAGGGCTGATGGTGGCAGAACTTTCAATCATCACCCTCGCGCAGGCCATTCAGCAGTCGGTGGCGCCGGTGTTTTTGCTGGCCGGCATTGGCGGTATTCTGAATGTGCTGACCGGTCGTCTGGCGAGGATCATTGATCGCAGCCGCTCACTGTATCAGCGTCTGGAACATGTGACCGATGAGCGCGAAGAAGGCATTCGCGAGGAACTGAGAACACTGACCCGGCGCGGTCGGGTGGTGCATCGGGCGATAGGTTTCAGTACCGGCAGTGCGTTGCTGGTCTGTCTGGTGATTGCGATGCTGTTTATCAATGCGGTGATGGGCTGGCACAGCGACACACCCATCGCGGTGCTGTTTATTATGGCCATGGTGTTTCTGATCATCTCGCTGACCGGCTTTCTGCGTGAAATCCAGCTGGCGACACGAGTGATGTTGAATGGGCCTTAAGCGCGCCGATGTGTTGCTGGTGGAGGCGGGATTAGCTGAATCCCGGGCACAGGCGCAGCGCTGGATCGCTGAGGGCAAAGTTTCCGTTGCGGGCGGCCCGGTCAGCAAGCCCAGCCAAAAACTTCCGGAGCAGGTCGCTTTCACGGTGAAGCGGGACGAGCAGGATCGCTTTGTCTCTCGCGGGGGCGTGAAGCTGGCCGCTGCGCTGGAAAAATCCCTGTTTCCCGTGCAGGGCATCGCGCTGGATGTCGGTGCGTCGACCGGAGGGTTCACTGACTGTCTGCTTCAGTCAGGGATTGATCAGGTCGTTTGTGTCGATGTCGGGCACGATCAGCTTGCGGAGCGTATTCGCAACGATGCGCGTGTGCACAATTACGAAGGCATTAATGCCCGCCAGTTACCCACAACGCTGCTGCAGCATGCGCCGGATGGTTTCGATCTGGTGGTGATGGATGTGTCATTTATCTCCCAGACCCTGATTCTTCCGGGGCTACCGGCGTTGATGAAACCCGGCGGCTGGCTGGTCAGTCTGGTCAAGCCCCAGTTTGAGGTCGGCCGCGAGTTTATCGGCAAAGGTGGTCTGGTGCGCGATGCTTCGCGCTACGCGGTGGTGGAGCAAAATGTAAAGCGCTGTGCCAACGAATCGGGCCTAGAGGTGGCCGCCTTTTTTGACAGCCCGATCGAGGGTGGCGACGGCAATAGAGAGTTCCTCATGGTCGCCACCAAGCGTTGAGATTCTGGTGCCGTCAGTATATCGGCGGCTCATCCACATCACTCGGCGGATACTTTTCGGTATCCGGTTCGTGCAGTTCGTGAAAGGCTTCCAGTCGTGAATGCACCCGATCAATCTGGGTGCTGTAGCGTGCGATGTGAAACAGCGCTTCACCTTCGTGTACCAGTGGCAGAAAGGTTCGTCCGATAACGATCCCTGCGCTGGGCGCCCGGATTTCCTCGCTCTTGCTGCCGAACGGGTCAGAGACCAGCGCAATCATATCGCCTTTTTCTACCTTGGCGCCGTTAGGTACCAGTGCGCGCAAAATGCCGCTTTCTGATGCTCGCACCCAGTAGGATTCTTCGGAAATAATCGGGAATGGCTTCATTCGCTTGCTGCGTGACGGAGGCAGCATTCCGATATGACGCATCACATTGATCACGCCGTTTACCCCGGCGCGAATGGCAACCTCATCGAACCGCAGGGCTTCGCCCGCCTCGTAGGTGATCACCGGAATGTCGATATCGGCGGCGACCTCCCGCAAGGAACCGTCACGCACCCGTGAGTGCAGCACCGCCGGCACACCAAAGATTTTTGCCATGCCGGCGGTGGCGGGGTTGTTCATGTCAGCCCGAATTTGCGGCAGGTTGCCCCGGTGTCTTGCGCCTGTGTGCAGGTCAATGCCGTGTGTGCAGTGGGTGACAATCTCGTTCATAAAGGTGTGGGCAACGCGGCCGGCCAACGAGCCTTTGCTGGAACCCGGGAAGGAGCGATTCAGGTCGCGCCCGTCGGGCAGGTAGCGGGAGTTGTTCAGAAAACCGTGCACGTTAACGATGGGAATGGCCAGCAGCGTACCGCGCAGATTTTTCATTGCCGGGTGTTGCAGCAGGCGGCGCACAATTTCCACACCGTTGATTTCATCACCGTGAATGGCGGCGCTGACAAACAGGGTGGGGCCGCTGCGTTTACCGCGAACGGCCTGCACGTCAATCGATAAGTCGTTGTGGGTGTAAAGGCGGGCGACGGGCAGGCGGATCAGCTCGCCACTGCCGGGGGTAATATCAAACTTGTCTGCCACGTTAGCCTTTTCCGCGCGTGCGAGTTTTAGAGGGCCCGGCGTTGCTTTCGATGAAGCTGATGATGGCGCTTGCGACATCCTTGCCGGTGGCCGTTTCAATGCCTTCCAGTCCGGGGGAGGAATTGACTTCCATCACCAGTGGCCCGCGTGAGGAGCGCAGCAGGTCGACACCGGCCACATTGAGCCCCATGATCTTGGCGGCCTTGACGGCGGTGGCCCGCTCGGCAGGTGTCAGTTTGGTCAGCTGGGCAACGCCGCCGCGATGCAGGTTGGAGCGGAAGTCGCCGTCCTGTGCGGTGCGCTGCATGGCGGCGACCACGCGGTTGCCAATAACGAGGCAGCGCACATCGGAACCGCCCGCTTCCTTGATGAACTCCTGCACCAGAAAGTCGGCTTTTAACTCGCGGAAGGCTTCAATGACGGATTCGGCTGCTTTTGCCGTTTCTGCCAGCACAACGCCTTTACCCTGAGTACCCGAGAGCAGTTTGACGACAAGGGGTGTGCCGTTGACGAGTTTGATCAGCTCTTTGGTGTTGTGCACGTCGTGCGCAAAACTGGTTCGCGGCATGCCCACCTTTTTGCGCGACAGCAATTGCAGTGAGCGCAACTTGTCGCGTGAGCGCACCAGCGCCACGGATTCCACCAGGCTGTAACAGCCGGTCATCTCGAACTGGCGGATAACGGCCTGACCGTACTGGGTGATGGAGGCACCGATACGGGGAATCACTGCGTCGTAGCCGCTAAGTTTTTCCCCTTTGTACCAGATCGAGGGCTCGTCTGAGCTGAGCTCCATATAACATTTGAGCGTGTCGAGAACGTGCACCTCGTGGCCCCGCGCTTTGGCGGCTTCAACCAACCGGCTGGTGGAGTACAGCTTGCGATTTCGCGACAGGATTCCTATTTTCATTGCAGCTCCTTATTCTTCGCTGGTGGTGACTTCGGGGGAGGTACTCAAGCAGTAGGAGCGGGCCGGGTCGACTACGTAGCGACCTTTTAACGCGGTGCGTCCAATCAGCATACGAAATAACATAGACGAGCGATTAAAAAGCGACAACTCGGCCAGGAAGGATTCGTTACCTATTCTAAACTCAGTTTCCACAATATACCGCATGCTTTTGTGGCCGCCGGAGTCGGTTATGCTGCGGTAGTCTTTGACCCGGGCTTCGCAGCCGACCACGCGTTCATCGCTATGCTGGTCGGGGTGAATGGTAAAGCGCACCCAAGTCTCATTGTTACGCGTAAACTCTTCGATATCGTAGGCGTGAATAGAAGAGCTGCGCGCTCCGGTATCAACCTTTGCCTTGATCTTGCCGAGGCCAAGTTCGGGTAGCTCTACCCACTCGCGCCAGCCGATGATTGCTTTGTCCACACTTACCTCTGAATTAAGACGGTTCGCTGAGGATAGCGATAAGGCTCTGTAATTCAAAGGTATTTTGTTTTAAACGGGATATGTGTCCAAAGTGAAGGCAAAAAAAAGCACCCAAGGAGGGTGCTAAGAGGGGGTTCGCTTGTGTTTAAGACCGTGGATGGACAATACATACAGACTATTCTTTCAGGCCCGGCAGGGGTATTCGTAGAAATACCTACGCCGAATGGCAGCCTCAGTTTGCTTATTTGAAGCTCAGCAGGGCCTCGCGTCTATCCGTAAAATCCCGTGTGGTGTCGGGCAGGCGGATGGCCTGCTGCACCCGTCCCTCGGTATAGGTATGGCAGGCGCCCGGAATATAGGGCAGCTCATCGCCCCGCGTGCCAACCATGGCGCGGGCATCGTAGCGCCGGGCCGACGACACGAAATAGCCTTTGTGCAGGACAAAAGCGGCCTCACGCAGATCGCCGCTGAACAGTTCGTTGGCCCAGGCGGCAAAGCCTTTGAAAAAGGGGCGCCCGGCGTAGGGCTCGGGCCCCAGTATCTGCCACTGCTGGGTAACAAAGCGCAGCTTTTCCTCGCCGTTGCACCAGACAATCGCCTCCGCGGGGGCGCCGTCAATTTCGTCGGCTACCTCTACTTCGTAAAGCCGCTCGGCGTCCTCCCGGCCTGCG
>JBFHCW010000215.1:0-4329 GCA_041585035.1 Litorivivens sp. | reverse complement strand
GCCTGCCAGCATGATGGTGGGCTCGGTGCCAACCAGCGCGCAGGACACTATACGGGCACGCGGCTTGAGCCCCTGATCCTTGCCAGCCTTCTCGTTACCAATCAGCACCAGACCGGCGCCGTCAACGATGCCGGAGGAATTACCGGGCGTGTGGACACAGTTGATATTTTCCAGCTCGGGGTATTTCAGTTTGGCGACTCCGCCGTGACCGAAATCGTTAAACATCTGGAAGGCCGGTTTCAGCTTGGCCAGATCTTCCATGGTGGTGCCCGGACGAATAAATTCGTCGTGATCCAGAATGGTCACGCCGTTCATGTCTTTAACCGGAACCAGTGATTTGAAATAACCGTTGTCACGGGCGTGGGCTGCGCGCTGCTGTGAACGCACGGCGTAGGCATCGACCTCTTCACGGGTAAAGCCGTCGAGGGTTGCCAGCATGTCGGCGCCGAGACCTTGAGAGATAAAATAGCTTTTCATGGCAACCCAGGGGTCGCCGGTTGCGCCACCGGAAGCACCGATACCAAGACGGGACATGGATTCCACGCCACCAGCGGCCACCAGATCTTCAAAACCGGAAGCAACCTTCGCCGCCGCCATGTTCACCGCGTCCAGGCCACCTGCGCAAAAGCGGTGCAGCTGGGCACCGGTGGTGACGTCGTCCCAACTGGAATAAACCAGTGCGGCCTTGGCCAGATCCTGCCCCTGCTCACCCACAGGCTCACCCGTAGCCAGAATAAAATCCTCGACTTGAGTGGTATCAAGGTCGAGTCGGGCTTTCAGGGTTTCCAGCAGATTGGTTATCAGATCAATGGGCTTAACTTCATAGAGAGAGCCCGCGCCTTTCTTGCCCTTACCTCGCGGCGTACGGATCGCTTCGTAGATAAATGCTTCGGTAGCCATAATGATTCCTGTGTACAGTTGGACAGCGGCGAGGACACGCCCGCCAAATTAGCGTGCACAATCTAACTCTGCAGCGGGGAAAGACAATAACAATTGCGGTCAATCAGACTGGCAAAGAAGCTATAAAGACTTTAAAAACAAAAGCTTATGTCATACATCCTGACGACGCTCGCGCTGCCGGAATTCCCCGGGCGTTGTGCCGGTCCATTTTTTGAAGCAGCGGTGAAAGGCACTCGGGTCGGTAAAACCCATCAGCGCGGCGATGGCGTTGATCGACAGGTCTGAGTTGCTGAGGTAGTTAATAGCCGCATCGCGGCGACATTCGTCTTTCAGGGTCTGAAAACTGGTGCCTTCTTTCTTCAGGCGGCGCCGCAGGGTTGGCGCTGACATATGCAGCGCCTGCGTAATGCGATCAAAACTGGGGGAGCCCTGACTGAAATCGTGACCGATCAGCGCCCGCACCCGGGCCACCAGGCCGTTATCGCTGCGACCATTGGGCATGACCATCAACGGATAGGGAGCCGTTTTAAGAAAGGTTTTCAGCGACTCATCGGACTGAACCAACGGGTAATCCAGAAAACGCTGATGAAACAGAATTTCATCGCGGCTCTGCCCGAACAGCACCGGGCAGCCAAACAGGCGCTCGTACTTTTCGCGCCGCTCGGGGTTGTCGGGTGCCAGCCGCGCGAAATGCACTTCGCTCAGCTCAATCGAGGTTCCCACCAGCCAACAGTAAAAGCGATGCCAGATCGACAGACCATAAATATCTGCCGCCTCAACTTCAGTTGCTGCCAGCGAACTGTCACGGGCACCACTGTAGCCGACAGACGCCAGCTCGCCCTCCAGAGCAAAGCTGATTTGAGCCTCATTGCGGAAAAAGGTGCGGTAAAACTCACAGGCGCGCTTGATTGCCTTGCCTAGATTGTCGCAACTGAGTATGCAATAGCACATCATCCGGAACGCGCCCGGAGTGACGCCACTGCCCTGAACCAGCCCGAAGGTCTCGTCCTGCAACAGGCTTAGCACCTGCTGATAGAGCCGGGAGTACTGATGGGCCGAGATCTGGGTTTGATATCCCGGCGATCGGGTATCCATCGGGTTGAAGTCGATTCCTGCAACGCCAAGGACCGGCGCATAGTCGTAGCCTCGCTCAACCACGAGATTCAGCAGCGATTTGGCAAATTTTGTGGGAACCGTTTCGGCGTCCATTCAGAGTTCTGGTCGTCAATTTCGCAGGTGAGCGGGACAGGCATCTTAACATTGCCCCGTGATCTCTGCTAAGTTGGTCAGTAGAGGGCGAAAGAGCCAGGGCATCAGGTAAGCGCGATGAGTGAAGTTCGCTACGACATTATCATAACCGGCAAACTACTGGACGGCACCAGCCAGGCGCAGGCGACCGCGCGAGTAGCTCAGTTATTCAAGACCAGCCCACAACAGGCAGCCAGCCTGGTGGATGGCAAACCGCATCGTATCAAGAAGGCCGTATCGGAAGATGCCGCCCGAAAATTCAAGGCGGCCCTGACCAAAGCCGGCCTGCAGACCGCGGTAAAACGCCTGGATGGCGATGGGGATCGCCCGCAATCAGAGCCGGCAGCCGTCTCGCCCGAGGAAAGGCAAGCACCGCAAACCAGTACGATTGCCATTGCGCCCGAGGGGACGCCGGTACTGACTGAAGATGAACGTCAGACTGTCGTCACACCGGCGCTGGATCTTTCCGAGTTCAGCCTGGCAGAACTGGAACCCTGGGAGGGTGAAGAGCGTCCGGCACTACCCGATATTGAACCGCCGGATTTTGGCCTGGCCGACGTAGGCGCAGAGATCGATACCCTGCCGGATACTCGGGAAAAACTGAATCCTGATACCAGCAGCCTGTCCCTTGACGAGCCGGGAGCCCGGCTTGGTGAAGAGCCCAAACCAGCCCCACCAGCACCCGACACCGCCCATATCAAGCTGGTCAAGCACAACCCTTTTCTCTAGCCTTTTCAGGTCTGAAACGACCTGCAAGCACTAACACTGGCGAAGGGGCTGGGACTATGCCGTCAAAGGCATCCTCAAACTGACCCGCAAGCCCGGAAAGTTGTCGGTAAGCTGCACGCTGCCGCCGTGTAACTTCACGACTGCATTGACCAGACTCAGTCCCAGACCATTGCCGGGCTGCTCACTTCGGCTGGCTTCTACCCGATAAAATCGTTGCAGGACCTTGTCGCGCTCGGCTGGGGACACCCCGGGGCCAGAATCCGCGACTTCGATAACGACCTGCTCCTGCTGCGTCCACAGTCGCACCATCACCTTGCCCTGCTCCGGGGTGTACTTGATCGCGTTATCGACCAGATTGGCAATGGCCTGAAACAGCAGATTGCGATCACCACTCAAGGCGGGCACTTTGGCCAGATCGGTTTCGACGGCTTGGTTTTTCTCCAGCGCCAGGGGTTCATAGAGCTCGATCACGTCCAGCAGAATGGTTCTGACATCCACCTGAGTAAAGCCGGAACGCGGGTTGCCGGACTCGACCTGGGCGATACGCAGCAGAGCGCTGAAGGTCGCCAGCAAGCCGTCGGCCTCATCGATCAGATCCTGCACACGATCGGGCTCGTTGGAGGATTGCTGCAGATCAGAAAGCTTGTTGCGCAGGCGGGTCAAGGGCGTGCGCAAATCGTGGGCAATATTGTCGGATACCTGCCGCATCCCCAGCATCAACTGCTCGATTTTATCGAGCATTTTGTTGAGGTTCTCCGCCATGCGACGAAAATCCCCATGACTGTCGTGCACTTCAATGCGCTCACTGAGATCGCCCGACATAATGCGGTTAAGGCTTTGATTCATGTCATCGATGCGGCGAACCAGGCGACTGGCAACAATGGCCCCGCCAATAATACCCAGTACGATGGTTGCGATCAGCGAGCGGGTCAGCGCACCACTGACCAGCTTGGCGCTGTTGATAACATCGGCATAGTGGCGCGCCACCATAACCGTTTCACCGGTTTCAAGGGTGCGCGAACGGGCGACGAACTCGCTGCCGACCTCATCCCAGTCACCCGATAACAGCTTCAGGTCAAAACCCAGCCAGCCATCCCGATACTGACGCGGATCGGGCCAACGATCGAGGTTTCCGGCAATCGGTTCGTAATTTTCATCGACCACCAGAAAGAAAAACCGAATCAGGCGATCAGGCCCGGCGTGCACCTCAACAAACTCTGAAACAGCCTCGGCACCGCCTTGCTGATAGGTCGCGGTAAGCGCATCAAGCTCTTCCTGAATGGTGTTGTGGACCTGGGTAAAGTAGTCCCTCGAAATCAGGGTGTAGATCGCCGCCAGAACCAGAAAGACGGTAATGCTGAGTCCGGCCACATAGCCGGACATAAAGCGGAAGGTAAAACTGTTAAATACTTTACTCAGGATCATCCAGCATATACCCGGCACCGCGCACGG